>SIBK01000029.1 GCA_009695205.1 Pedosphaera sp.
ATAGGCTTCATTTCCGATCGGTACTACTGTGTGCACGCACCCAGGAGTTTCCTGGATCCGTTCGGCGAGCTCTCCGATCCGACGATCATTGCCAATGCTTTTCGAATCACGGATGCCCAAATCTTTCCATGCGGTGATGACGGCCGCATTGACGTAGACGCCGGCGATGCAGAGGGGACCGAAAAAATCGCCCTTGCCCGATTCGTCCACCCCGAAGCGCGGGTCGAGCAGCTCCGGATTCAAGACCGTTTCGTAGCCGAGCCGGGCTTCAAGCAAGACACGCGGTTCTAGGATAAATTCGATGAATTCCCGAGTGCCCTTGCCTTGCACAACGAGTTTCCCGCTCTGGTAGAAAACCACGTTGTGATCCTTTTTTGCCCCGGCAAATCGAGCATAGGGGATCTCTTTCAACTCGTAACCTTCTGTCCGCACGATCCCTTCGAGGGCTTTGGCCTGGTCGGGGTTTAGCTTGCATGTATGGGAATTGAGGATGGTACTCACGGAATCGTGCTCCGATGCTATCCGCCGATTGGCGGCCGGCAAACCGAAATTCGTTCGTGTCCTTTCGGCAAGCATGCGGGACGGATTTCGGGCGGAGCTGGCAGGCGGAGCGGCAGCAATGAAGCCACGCTCGTTTTCCTCGACTGATTTTCGCCGCCGCCTCGATAGTCTGGCGGGCGTGTCGGACGTATTCCTGAGATTTCGCGAACGACGAGAAATTCGGGCGGGGATGTGGCCCGTCTGGGATGGTCACACACATTTCCACGACAAACTCGGCGGTATGAGGGTGATCCGTGAGAAAATCGCCCTCCGTTCCGCGCACGACCGATATATCCAGCTCGGGTTCGGAGTCCACACACGGGATGGGTTGTTCCGACCGCAGGAAGTGGGTTCGCGGCAAAACGGATCGCAGCAATTGCATCAGGCGCAGGACCAGGAAACTGTGAAACGGAGATTTAGACTTTTTCGTCTAGACGAACCCGTAGAGAAGTTCGGTGTTTTTGGGAATCAGGCCCGCCTCTCCCAGCGCACGATACGCCGCCAGGGCGCGCACTTTCCTGTTATCAAAAAAGACACTGAATTCCTCGCCGAGCAGTGTTCGGTCGATGCGTCCGGCCTGCAGTTGTCGGAAAATATTCCTGGCGGCATCCACGGTGGCGGGGCTGGAAATCTTTGGCACATCGGCTAGCTCGAGCAGAATGAGATCATCCAGGGCCTCGAAAACTTTATTGATCGAGTCCTCGCAATTGGTCAGCACGACTACGGCCGAACGGGTCGCAGGCACCAGGAAATTCCAGGAGGCAAAGCCACCCACGCCGCCGCTATGGCTGAGTACGACGCGTCCTTTGGCTTGTCAGACGCCGAGACCGCAGCCGTACGCGGTTAACTTGCCGTCGGTCAGTTTCCGTTGGGTGGTCAGCACCACAAATGATTCCGGGCGGAGCACGGGGCCCTCCATGAGCCCAAGGTCCCATTTCAAGAGATCGAGCGCGGTGGTGCAAATTCCGCCCGCCGCTCCCGTCCAGCGGCGGCCCTCCGGGATGGCCGCCTCCCATGCTCCCAGCGTGGGTCGCGCATAGCCGCGGGCGTACTCTTCGCTGGAGGAAATCGGTTCGTAGGTGGTATGGGCCATCCCAAGCGGCTGCAGAATTCGTCCCTCCAGGAACGCACCGAACGATTCTCCGCCCGCCATTTCGACCACCCGGCCGAGGATAATGTAACCCGTGTTGCTGTAGGAATATTTTGTCCCCGGCTCGAAGTCGAGGGGGCGGCGGGCGAACCGGCGAATCAAGTCGTCCGTGGCGATGGTCTTCGCCATGTCGCGGTCGACAAAATCCAGCGGATAATAATCCGGATAACCCGAAACGTGCGGCATCAGGTCCAGCAGGGTGATGTCATGTGCCCGGGTCAGGTCGGGAAAATAATTGGCCACTTTGTCGTTGACCGAGAGCTTGCCGTCCTCGGCCAGCAGGAGGGCGCAGGCGCAGGTGAATTGCTTGGTGACCGACGCAATGGCGACGCGCGTTTCCAGGTGACCGGCGTGAGGGTCGCGACGGACGACACGCCATAGCCCTTGGCCAGCTCGACCTTGCCATCGCGCATCACCACCACGGACAATCCCGGCCAGCCGGCGGCCCTGGCTTGTGCCGGGATAAACGCGTCGATCTTCGCGACCTCGAAGACTTTTGGCGCGATCGGTTTGGGCGGCGCCGCCGCGGCCGGATCGCATCGGAGAAGCGAGAGAAACGCGGCCAGCGCGAAATGGAAAGGGTGAGGTGAATTCATTGAATGGAGGAAATCGATTTGTAGACACTTCAGGATCAGGTTTAAACGCGCAAACCGCAATCCTTGCAGGGTCAATAACTCGTTTTGCCCTCTAAGAACACCTCGGGAGTGGCCTATGTCGCAGGGTCTACCGACCAAACAGGTGGTTGAAACCGCGCCACGTTCCGGGATTGAGAGTCCGTAGGGACTTTCTTACGTCGGGCATGTGAAGTCCGCCTCGTTCGAGGTCCCATTGAACAATCAGGCCCAAGTTTTGAGCACCCCGATGTCCGTTGCGGATGGCATCGACCCCGTATCCGAATCCCGCCAGGACATGCCAGGAACCGCTCGGTGCGGTCCATGCAAGGCCTCCTCCAATACCGGAATGCCAGTTGCCGGGTTGTTCCAAACCGTCGAGGTAATCCACCCAGGCTGTGCTTCCGAACATCAACAAGTGAAACTGAGCCGGCAACGGCACGGAATAGTTGGCGGTGATGAGTGAGAATCGTTCGGCGGTGATTTCCTGGAAATAGTACCCGGGAAGCATTAGGGGGAATTCTGCAACAAGGGGAAGGGCACCCCCCCAGTCGGTAGGCACTCAAGCGGTCGGGATGCACGGCCATTCCTGCCGTGATGCTGAATTCGAATCGTTGGTGGTTGCTAAACGTGTAGGCGACAAGCGCGCGAACCCAAAGCAGGTGGGTTTGTTCCTCAATACTGCGGTCGCGGGAAAAGCCGTATTCCTGCGAGTCCGTGCGGAATTGTCCCTCGTACCAAGCCGACAACTCCCCGGCGATGGCAGGCTCCATCAGAGGCTCGCGTCCACCCCACCGCAGCCCTGCTCGCAAATGGTACGCCAGCTTATCGTCCGGAATGACAAAATCGGGGGCGGTCTTCGAATCGGTCGTGTAGGCCGAGTACCGGGCGCTGCTTCGCAGGATGGCTTGCAGGGGAATCTCGCTGAGCGACGCAGGGGTTCGACCGTCCGGCAGTGGATTAAAAAGGTGATAGAGCGATACACTCGCTTCGCCGCCATGGCCGATGAAGGATTCTTCCCGATGCAGCTTGCCTCGCCGAACTTCGGAGAAATTGTCAGCGAATCCACCGCCGGCGACGCCTAGGCCAACGTCTGTCTGAGGATCGAGGGCACTGGCGATTCCCAATTTGGTGTTGAGGTAGGTAGGCGCCACCGCCGCCCGCAGGGTGAGATTGTCCCGAAAGAATTTTGGTTCGTTGTGAAAGTAGAAGGCGTACCCGGCGAACGGCCCACGCCCTTCCAAAGGCTGGTTGTACCCAAAATGGACAAGGCGACGGTGCTCCGGATCGATCTGAGCCTGCAAGTGGGCTAGAAATGACAGCCAGGGCACAAGGATCCACGGCTGAAATTTTCCAGACATTGACGTTCTTTTCGAGCGAGCCGAACGGGGACGATCTAGCGAAAGTCGATGGAGTATCTAGAAAAAAAAGCGGGAGCCGAAGCTCCCGCCAAGAGTTGCATGAACCTCTTCAATCGAAAGCGTGTCCGGCGCAGCAGAGCACGTTGCGAACCTTGTGCCGGACAAGGTCCTTGACCGCTTTGCGTGCGGGTCCGAGGTACTTCCGAGGATCGAACTCCTTCGGTTTTTCGGCCATAAACTTGCGAATCGCAGCGGTCATTGCCAGACGGAGGTCGGTATCGATGTTGACCTTGGTGCAGCCAACGCGCCGCGCCACTTCAATGTCTGCCTCGGGAACACCGGCGGTGTCCTCACCCAGTTGACCGCCATACTTGTTGATTTCGAGAACGTATTCCTTGGGAACCGAGGAGGCACCGTGAAGAACGAGCGGATAATCGCCCAGACCGGAATCCAGCAGTGCCCGTTTGATTGCCTTAAGACGTTCAAGATCGAGATGCTGCTCTCCCTTGAATTTGTAGGCGCCGTGGGAGTTTCCGATGGCGACTGCGAGGGAATCCACACCGGACTGCCGCACGAATTGAACCGCCTCTTCGGGTTGCGTGTAATGACCGCCCGCGGAGTAATTGCCACCTTCCTCACCGTCATCGAATTGGGCGCCGACGAGATGGCCAAGTTCGCCTTCCACCACGCAATTGTGCTTGTGGGCGTAGTCGACGACCTTACGGCAGATTTCGACATTCTTTTCAAACGATTCGTGGGAGGCATCGATCATGACGCTCGTGAAGCCTTCATCGATGCACTGCTTGCAGAGATCAAACGTGTCCCCGTGATCAAGATGAACGGCTAGAGGGATGGTCGAGAGGCTGACAGCCGCTTCGATGAGCTTCTTGAGGTAAACCGGGTGAGCGTAATCACGGGCGCCTCGGGAAATCTGGAGCATCACCGGCGCCTTTTCCTCTTCGCAGGCCTCAATGATCGCCTGAGTCATTTCCATGTTGTTCACATTGAACGCACCGAGGGCGTACTTGCCCTTCAGGGCTTTGGCGAACAAATCGTTGGTATGTGTGAGTGGCATAAAATTCTTCGTCAGTTTTAGGTAGGTGGCCGCGTCCGGGAGGCCGTGCAACCGGGGAATCTAGGGAAGTTCAACACGGAGGGAAGCGGGTTTTTGTGGAGCCGACTTAAAAATCTATATAACTATATTATGGAAAGAGTTTTATGACATATTTTAGCATCTCATTTTTGAGGTCCTCGAGGCGTTGTGGAGTCCGAAATGACATCTGGCTACAGGTTTACAACGCGGACCCGAGTAATATTCGGGTTCTCGCGCAGCTCGTCCAGGCAGGCGGCTGGCGGCGGGCTATCGAGCAGCAGAACGGTCAAAGCTTGTCCTCCTTCCTGATCGCGGCCCAGGCTCATGCTGCCGATGTTCACTTGATGGCGGCCAAGAACCGTTCCGACGTGCCCCACGATCCCGGGGACGTCCTTGTTGCTGAGCAGGAGGACGGTGCCGCTGATCGGGATTTCCACCGGCGTGCTGAACAGTCGGACGATTCGGGGATTATTGGGAGAGCCAAAAAAGGTGCCGCCGGCGGAGACCAATTTCTTTCCACCTTGGAACAGCTGGACGTGCACCCATTCATTAAATGTCACGGGTTCTTCGGATTTCTTTTCCTCGACCGTGAGTCCCTGGGCGGCAGCCACAGCCCGTACGTTGACGTTGTTCAGGTCCTTGATCGCCCCGTTTGCGCCCAGGAAACCACGCAACACAGCACGGGTGACAGGATCGACATTCGGCAGGTCTTTCGCCCGGCCGCCGTAGGTGATATAGATTCGATCGGCCTGGCCGGGAGTAACCTGGCCCAGGAGCCGGCCGAGCTTTTCACCTAGGTTGAGGTAGGGTTTCACCTGCTCGTAGGTGCGTGCATCGAGGAACGGGAGATTGACCGCATTTCGCACTTCGCCGGTTAGCAGGAAGCCTGTGATCACTTCAGCGACCTCGAGGCCGCATTTTTCCTGCGCCTCCTCGGTGCTGGCTCCGAGATGGGGCGTGAGAATGACGCTCGGCAGCATGCGGAACTTGTGATCCGCCGGGAGAGGTTCAACCGAAAAAACATCCAGAGCCGCTCCGGCAACTTTGCCGGACTCCAACGCCGCCACGAGGTCTGCCTCATTCACGATCTCCCCACGGGCGCAGTTTACAATGCGCACCCCGGGTTTCATCCGGGCGAACGCCTCGGCATTCAACATATGCCGGGTCTGGTCGGTGACCGGCATGTGGACGGTAATAAAATCCGACTCGCGATAGAGTGCGTCCGTCTCAGCGACCAGTTCCACTCCGAGCGCCTTCGCGCGATCCTCCGTCAAGAATGGATCATAGGCGAGCACGCGCATCCCGAACGCGAGCGCCCGCTTGGCGACTTCGGAGCCAATGCGGCCCATGCCCAGAACCCCGAGTGTTTTCCCGAAAATTTCTGCACCCTGGTACAGCTTGCGATCCCATTTGCCAGAAATCATGGAGGCGTGCGCCTGCGGTACCTTGCGGGCCACGGCGCCGAGCATGAAAAACGTGAGCTCGGCCGTGGTAATCGTGTTGCCACCCGGTGTGTTCATCACCACGACGCCACGAGCCGTCGCGGCCTCCACATCGACGTTGTCCACCCCCACACCTGCCCGCCCGACGACTTTCAACTTCGGCGCCGCCTCGAGCACCCGTGTTGTCACCTTGGTTTCCGAACGGACCACCATGGCGTCCACGTCAGAAACCAGGAGTAGCAGTTCCTCCTCGGATAACCGTTTGGGCAGAACGGTTACCTTAAATTCAGGCCGAGCTTTGAACAGCTCAATACCACGCGGAGATATTGGGTCGCAAACAAGTATGTGCATATCCAGGAGCCGACGACGGTAAGCAGGCCGTCCCGGACGGTCAACCGATGGTAGGGAAGATTGGACCTGCTGCTGAAAGATGTTACAAGCGAGGACACATTACCTATGAATTCACCCCTTACTCGCCGCCGATTTCTCGCTGCTACAGTCAAGGCCGCGGCCGTGACCCGCATCCTGAGCTATGCCGGGCCCTCCTGGGCCGTATCGCCCAACGAGAAGCTTAACGTCGCCGTCGTCGGGATCCACAACCAGGGCCGTTTCAATCTCGACAATGTGACCCACGAAAACGTGGTGGCGCTCTGTGACGTCGACGAATCCCTTCTCGCCGAAGCCGCTAAAGTTCATCCCGGGGCGAAATTGTTCCACGATTACCGCCGTCTCCTCGACGAAAAAAATCTCGATGCCGTGGTGGTGGCGACGCCGGATCATACCCATGCTGTGATAACAGCAGGCGTGTTATCCAGCGGGCGCCACGCGTATTGCGAGAAGCCGCTCGCCCGGACGATTCAGGAGGCACGGGTCATCACCGACCTCGCACGCAAGCACAATCGGGTGACTCAGATTGGCACCCAGATTCATGCCGGCGTAAATTACCGGCGCGTCGTGGAGTTGGTGCAATCGGGAGCGATCGGTGAGGTGCGCGAGGTGCATGTGTGGGTTGGTGGGGGATTCGGAGGCAAGAAACGGCCCACGGAAACGCCTCCGATACCTGCGGGGCTCCACTACGACCTCTGGCTAGGGCCGGCGCCGGAGCGGCCGTATCATCCGGACTATCTTCCATTCACCTGGCGTAACTGGTGGGTCTTCGGAGGCGGCACCCTCGCGGATCTCGGCTGTCACCACATCGACTTGTCTCATTGGGCCCTGAATCTCCGCTGGCCGCTACGAGTGAAAGTGGTGGACGGCCCGGCACCGGATCCGGAATGCCCTCCCCCGTGGCTGATTGTCGAATATCAGTACGGGGCACGGGCCCAAAAGCCACCCGTCACCCTCCGCTGGTATCACGGCGACAAGCGGCCTCCCCAGTTTGCCGAAGGACGCCTCCCCAAGTGGGGCAATGGTACGCTGTTCGTTGGTTCGAAAGGCATGTTGTTGGCGGACTACGGAAGCTATCGATTGTTGCCGGAAACCGATTTCGCCGGATTCACCCCGCCCGCGCCGTTCATTCCCGACTCCATCGGACACCACCGAGAGTGGACTGAAGCCTGCAAACGGGGAGGCCCTACCACCTGCGCCTTCGACTACTCCGGACCCCTGACAGAAACCGTCTTGCTAGGTAATGTGGCCCATCGCACCGGGCGCGAATTGGTTTGGGATCCTGTGCAGCTCCGGGCGTCAAACTGCCCGGAGGCAGATGAATTCATCCGATTCCAGGGCCGTCCTGGGTGGCGCCTGCTGTAATCACTTGGGGATCCCCGTTCATGGTGTCTTCCCGCCGCGCCGTCATCGACGTCGGCACCAACTCAGTCAAAGTCCTCGTGGCCGACGTCTCCGGTTCCACGGTGGAACCGGTATGGGAAACGAGCGAACAAACCCGCCTGGGCGCAGGATTCTACGACGATCACCGGCTTCGAGCAGGTTCCATTGCAGCCACCGCAGACGTCGTCGCCCGCTTTAACAGGGAAGCCCGAAAACACGGCGCGGAGACCGTGCGAGTCCTTGCCACAAGCGCCACGCGGGAAGCCGTCAATGCCGCTGAACTCCTCAGCGCCATCCGCACCGCTTCAGGTCTTGAGACAGAGGTGATCGCCGGGGACTTGGAAGCCGAAATGGGTTTTCGCGGTGTGACCACTCTCCCAGTGCTCAAGGTCGGAAGAGCGCTCGTACTGGATGTCGGTGGCGGCAGCACGGAATTCATGTTCGGAATTGGAGGGAAACTGGTGTTCCGACACAGCTTTCCCATGGGCAGCGTGCGGCTCTTCGAAAAGCTCCGCCCGTCAGACCCTCCGGGCGACGTCGGCTTTCATGGGGCGGAAACCTGGCTCCGCGCATGGCTGGAATCGGAAGTCGCACCACGCTTGCAACCTGTGTTTGCGGTTGAAGGCCATCCCGAACTCGCCATCGGGATCGGGGGGACAACCTCCATCCTTGCACTCATTTACCATGGCAGCAGCGTGTTTGACCGGGACTTGATCGAGCGGACGGTTTTCCAGGCCGAGGAGTTCCATGCATTGACCCGCCGCCTCTGGTCACTATCCCTTGCCGAACGAAGAACCTTGCCCGGGCTTCCTCCGGAACGGGCTGACGTGATTCCCACCGGAGCGGCAATCTATTCGGCAGTACTCACTTCATTTGGTATCCTGCGGCTGGCCGCGAGCACACGCGGACTGCGTTTTGCCGCACTCATGGAATCCCCCCCACTCTGCCGCTGAGACATTTTCGCGACGTTGAAGGGTGGGCCGATTTTTCCGATGTTGTGGTCGGCCGAAATCGGTTAGCATCGTCCGCATGCCAAGTTTCGACATTGTTTCCAAAGTCAACTCGATGGAGATCGAGAATGCGGTCAATCAGGCCCAAAAAGAACTTTTCACCCGGTTTGATTTCAAAGGCTCAAACGCCGAGATCACGCTGGAGAAGAATGAGATCAAACTTTCGGCACCGGACGGATTTAAGATGACGGCTCTTTCCGAGATCATGATCGGTAAACTGTCCAAACGCGGAATCAGCCTCAAGAGCCTGGACATCGGCGAAGCGGAACTGTCACCCCTCGGACATGCTCGACAGACGATCAAGATCAAACAAGGGATCGAAGGGGCGGCAGCCAAAGACATTTCGCAATTCATCCGGCAGACGGGCATCAAGGTCACCGCAGCCATCCAGGGCGATGAGCTGCGGGTGACCGGCAAGAGCCGCGATGATCTCCAGGCGATCATCGCTGCCGTGAAGGGGCACGATTTCCCGGTTGCCCTCGGCTTCGCCAATTTCCGTGATTAGAGTTGATCTGCGATTCAAGAGTCGGGCTTGCTCGAATGGCGGGGACAATTTGTCGACGACCCCACCGCAGATAGGGGGCGTGCCTCGGGCGGTCGGCCAATCTTCTGGGCGAGTGATGATCGGTTTTTAAGCGGTTTTCAAGCAGGTCTCAAATGCCAACCGTGACTTGGCAGCAGATGCTGATTGACCCTCAATGCCCACGAAACGTCTCACCCTATTGCTGCGCGGCATCAACGTGGGCGGTCGCAACAAGATCCCGATGTCTGACCTTTGTGCTCTGTGTGCCGAGCTCGGCTGCAGCCCTGTTCAGAGTTATATTCAGAGTGGTAATCTGGTATTTTCAACTTCCGCAAAGCCCACGGATATCGAGGGTCAGTTGGAACGGGCAATCGAGCGGCGGTTTCAACTTATGATTCCAGTTATTGTTCGTGCAGGAGCGGAATGGCCCGCCTACGTCGCGGGCAACCCATTTCCCGATGCGTCGAGTGCCGAACCCAATCTCGTGATGTTGGGGCTTGCCAAATCGTCGCCCAAACCGGAGGCGGTGTCTGCATTGCGCAGCCGCAGCGCGAACGGCGAACGTATTGCTCTAGTTGCTGACGCCTTGTGGATTCACTTCGCAGGAGGCGTGGGTGGATCCAAGATTTCCCCGGCTCTCCTGGATCGGCTTGTCGGATCCATGGGCTTGGGATGAAGAACACCCCTTAACCCGCCCTTCGGGCACCCTCTCTCCCACTCGGAGGGGCGGAGAGGGCGAGGAAGCGGTCCGGATCATGGGTAGGGAATTTTTCCAACGAATGGACATGAATTGGGACCATGAACTGTTGCAGAAAAGAGGATTGCGCGGACTACCGTCCGCGACAACGGACGATTGACCTGCATTGCCTCCCATTGAGAGCCTTCCGTCGGATTGAAGAATTGACAGCCTCATGGCGAGGGTTCACCGTGGAAGCGTACCCTGGAGTCGAAGCCATTGCCTGACATGACGCGCCATTTTCACCATCGTTCCGCTTTTAACCGAGGGCTTGCGGCATTCACGCTCATCGAATTGCTCGTCGTCATTGCCATTATCGCGATTCTCGCCGGCATGCTCCTTCCCGCCCTTGCTCGCTCCAAGACCAAGGCCATCACAGTCCGCTGCCTTTCAAACCTCCGTCAGGTGGGCATCACGCTGTCGATGTACAATTCCGACAATCGGGACTCCTATCCCTTCTCGGGCCGGGCCTGGCCCAAGGTGCCATTCGTCGACCTGCTCAAATTGCTGGATCCTTACATCAGCACCAACAACCGAGCGTTCTATCTTTGTCCGGGCGACAAGCCGCCACCGTGGAATATTGCATGGACCAAGGCCAACGGCGCTGGCAGTGGCATCGCCCTCAATGAACTGCTTTTCGGAAACTCGTACTACTACTACCACCAGTTCTACAACGACGACACCTTCTCGCCACAGCTGAAGGTTCGAAAGACAACCGAGGTCAAGTCTCCCACAAAAAAGGCGGTCATGAGCTGCTTCGCCGAACCGGAAAATGGCAACCTGTTCGATCGCAATATCGCCCACGGAAAAAACGGCTGGCCCTTGCTGCTCGTGGATGGGCATTCCCAGTTTGCCATCACCAATCTGATGAATAAAACTCAGCCGTTCGGCGAATATAATCTCGATTGGACCATCGGAGGCCTGGCGGGCGGGGAAGACTTGAAGTAACACGGCGCAAGGTCCAGGGCACGGAGCTGCGCGCGCAAGTAGCCCATCGCGAAAGCCTTGGGTCAGGAGGATTGCTGGAGGTGTTGTAACTCGATTGAGTGGAGGGTCAGGGGTCAGGGGTCAGGGGGATGAGAATTGCTGCGGCTTGGGAAGGCGGTTTGACACCCCGCCGGCGCAGCTCTATTTCTGGGACTGCAGTTTCGTACAAAACCTTAATTCAAGATCTCATGCCCATCAAAGTTGGAACCAAAGCCCCCGATTTTAACCTCAAGCAAAAGACCGCCACCGGCGTTGTCGATGTGAAACTCAGTGACAATTTCGGCAAAAAGAACACCGTTGTGTTGTTTTTCCCTCTCGCGTTTACCGGGGTTTGCACTCAGGAAATGTGCGATGTTACGGCCGGATTAAGCCAATATTCCAACCTGAATGCCGACGTGATTGGAATCAGCGTGGATAGCCCCTTTGCGCAGGAAGCTTGGGCGATTCAAAACAAGATCGGCATTCGTTTGGCTAGCGACTTGAACAAGACGACCACCAAGGCCTACGACGTCGTATTCCCGATGTTGGCGGGTGTCGGTGATACGTCGGCCCGGGCGGCGTTCGTGATCGATCGCCACGGGGTGGTTCAGTACGCGGAACAGACCGCCACGCCGAAGGATCTCCCGAATTTCAAAGCGGTGACGTCCTTGCTCGAAACGCTTAAATAGCGGACCGAGTTGAATTTGGAATTCCGATTCAAGAGCGGCTTTGCGGCCGCTCTTTTTTTGTCCCCGGGTGTGTTAGCGAATTCTGGAAGAGGACATCAGTCCAGGTTGCGGTTCGCGATGCGGATGATAGCCTGCGGTCATGGCGTTTGATTCATTCGGCGGTTTTGTTCGCTCACTCGAGGAATCCGGTGAATTGCAGAGAGTGATTCGTCCGGTGGCGACGGAACTGGAGATTACGGAACTTGCCGATCGGGAGATGAAATCCTCGGGAGGCGGCAAGGCGCTGCTGATTGAACGGCCGCAAATTCATGGTAGGCAATCGCCGTTTCCGGTGGCTATCAACACGATGGGTTCATGGAAACGGATGGCGGCGGCCCTGGGGCGCTCCACGGTGGATGAGGCGGCAGCGGAGTTAGGATCGCTGATGCAGGCAAAGCCGCCCACGAGTCTTCGGGAGGCGGCAGGACTCTTGGGAACCGCATTCGAACTGCGTCATGCGCGTCCCAGGTCCGTAAAGGACGGCCCCTGCAAAGATATTGTGCAGCGCTTTGATCCGATTCCTGAGAGCGCACGGGTGACAGCGTGGTCGGCTGCTCCGGATTGGAAGAACCCAGGGTCGTATCCAGCTCAGTTTCCGACTCTTGGCGATCTGCCGGTGTTGAAGTGCTGGCCGCTGGACGGCGGGCGGTTTTTGACGCTGCCATGTGTGGTCACCCGTGATCCGGACACCGGCGATCGCAACCTTGGCATGTATCGGGTACAGATTTACGACGAGCGGACGGTGGGATTGCACTGGCAGTTGCAAAAGGTGGCGGCCCGTCACGGCCGGCGTTACTATGAGACCGGCACACGGATGCCGGTCGCGATTTTTCTGGGCGGCGATCCAGTGTTTCCGTTTTGCGCGACTGCACCGTTGCCGGACGGCCTGGATGAATTCCTTCTCGCCGGCTGGTTGCGTCATCGGTCGGTGGACATGATTCGGTGCGAGACCAGCGATCTCGAAGTGCCGGCGGAGGCAGATTTTGTGATCGAGGGCTATGTGGACCCGCTGGAGCCCTTGCGGGGGGAGGGGCCCTTTGGCGATCACACGGGGTACTACACGCTGCCGGACCCGTATCCCGTGATGCACGTGACGGCGATTACGCATCGTCGCGACGCTGTCTATCCAGCCACAATTGTGGGGCGTCCGCCCATGGAGGATTTTTATATCGGAGCGGCTTCGGTGAAATTGTTCCTGCCGGTTTTTCGGATGACCTTCCCCGAGATCCTCGACATAGCACTGCCGGCGGAAGGAGTCTTTCACAACCTGGTATTTGTAAGCATTCGAAAAACCTACCCGATGCAGGCGTACAAGATTATGCATGGTCTGTGGGGCATGGGGCAGATGATGTTCACCAAGTACATTATCGTGGTTGACGACGACGTGGATGTGCATGACACGAGGGAGGTGCTGTTTCGTTGGTGTGCGAATACGGATCCGCAACGGGATGGTTTAAGCACACGGGGCCCGGCCGATGTATTGGACCATGCGACGCCGGAGGTCGGGATGGGCTCCAAGATGGGTTTTGACGCGACGCGCAAGTTAGCTGGGGAGGGTTACCGGCGAGAGTGGCCTCCACTAATCACCATGGATCCGGCAGTTCGCGCGCGGGTGGGTGCGTGGCGGTTTTGAGCCTGCCTGAGCTTCCCGGCGTCAAGCACACTGCGGATAATAACTGCGGGTCACCGATGCAGGCAGTGGTTCACCTGCCGAGGAGGCGGTTCCAAGGAGCCCGCCGCCGCTCCATACTCGGTGGCTCGGGCCGTCTCACGGCGATTTTAGGCGTACTCCCCGTATTCCTGGGTTCTTGAGCCAAGGTCTTTCCAATGGCCCCGAGCAGGTCACCCCGGCCCTGCTTCGTGACCGAAGAGCAGGTGAAAATCTCTGGGAGTTGCTCACACCATCCGGACAAGTGCGCTTTGAACGCCTCGACATTCGTCTGCACGTTTGTCGGCGACGTCTTGTCGATCTTTGTGAAGACGAGGACAATGGGTGCCGAGATGCCCGCGAGCCACTGTAAGAACTCCAGATCCAGCTTTTGCGGCGGTAGGCTGGAGTCGAGGAGGACAAAGACCCCGCGGAGGTTTGGTCGGTTCTTCAGATAGTCGGCCACAGCTTCGTTGAACTTGGCCATGTCCTTCCGTGCGACTTGGGCAAACCCGTAGCCCGGCAGGTCCACCAGGCGCCACGTCTTGTTCATCGTGAAAATATTGATCAGCTTCGTGTATCCCGGGGTGGGGGATACCTTGGCCAGGTTCGGCTTGCCGGAGAGCATGTTCAGCAGGGAGGACTTTCCGACGTTGGACCGGCCGATGAAGGCGAACTCGGGCAGCGACTCGTCCGGACAGGACGTCAAATCTGGAGCGCTGATGTGAAAGAGGGCGGAGGAAATGTTCATGGGCGGAAACGGACCCCAGATGGATGCCGCAAATCCTCCGGTGCGGATACGCTTATTTTTTAAGAACGTTCGGGTCAGCGCCCCCCCGGGTTCCAATAGTCTGGGAGCCCCTGCTTTGTAGAGCGTAGAATTTCCAGAATGGCTAGGCGGTCGGTTGGCTTGAGCGAGTTGAATTCCTCACTGGAATTGCGGCCGGTCAGAATATTGTAAAGTTGGCGGTAGATACGGTCGCGAAGCGGCACTGCCAACTGATCAAAGGCCTCGGAATAGATCAGGTAGCTGCATGGATACTTGAACAGGCGGGTTTGGAGATCGAAGTCGCGGAGGGAACGCCCCCGAGAATCCTGCGGACCGCGCTGGCTGAATTCCCGTACGAAGGCTTAGACGTGTCCATTGCAACCGGAAAAGGAGCCTCCTCCGTGAATAGCAGATACCGAAGGAAGGCCGCGATCTGATTGCTCAAGTAGTCGAGATGGCCATAGGCCGAAAGCTGAATCCTCGCTTCGCAATGAAGGCGTGTCAGGTAATTGTGCAGGTGAAGCTGATGCTCGAACACGAGATGGGCCACGGCGTCGCTCGACTTCACGGGATAACGGCTGACGTCGAAGTAGGGGTAAAGATCGGAGACCGGGCTGGGGGGTGGATCCTTCGATCCGAACCGATTCCCCCGATGCGGGAATCCAGGCGGCGCGCCCGTGACGTACCATCCGCCCCAGCGGTCGGAGTACGGTGTGCGATGGGTGATCGGTGACACGTCGCTGAGGTCTTCCATGCGACCTAATTCGTCCGTTCGAAAGCTGCGCGCAAAATGACCGGGCACACCCATTGTCCGACCGGACGCATGGCATTCCAGGCACTGATCGGATCGGTTCAGACGGGGACGTTCCCGGAACCCCTGATCAACCGAGTAGAAGACGCCGCCAAGAGTGGGGTCAGCCACCGAAAGCTCCAGAATCGGCGAGCCCGGGATGTAGCCGACATAAAAATCATCGTTGAAGTACAACGCTCGCGGGGTCGCGGGGGAAATCCGATCCCGTTGCAGGGAGCTTTTGGAAAAAATGATCAATTGCGAGGTTCGCGGAATCTTCAGGTGATCCAACAGGGCGGTGAGCCAACCGTGATTGGGGTCGTACCGCGGATTCAGCAGGCCTTTCCGCAGATCGGCATCCAGTCGCGCAACGGCTCCGGAGGGCTCCGATTTGCTGTAGGAAAAGATTCCCTGTTCGAAGTCGATGAGGTGCGTCGCTCCCTGGAAATCATCGGCCTCCAACGGGGCCGCGAGGTTCGAGAGGAATAAGACCATGCCTGCGAGTAGGGCGAGACTTCGCGATGGCATCGAGCAACAGTTTTCAATTTGCCGGCCGGGGGGCAGGGCTTCGACGCGCCGGTTCTCGGAGCTTCCATTTCCGCTCCGGGTCTGAGCCCTCGGCAACGCGCTGGCCCGCAAGTCTGCCACACGAACCCGACCAAACTGGAAATGCCAGGGCTTCGATTTGTGTTTGCTGTCCATTCGTTCGAACCGTGACAGGCTGAAGGGAATGGTGTCCCCCAATAATTGGCATTTGTGACCCCTCCGTTGTGGTTCGTTGGCCGGCTTGGTTGCCCGCAAGACCTTCTGGAACGTGTGGTCCGATATCGACGGTGTCGGCGTCGTCTGACATTCTCGGTCTCCATGCCGGTGACACGGGAACAACTTGAGGTGCGAGAACGGACAACGCTCGCTCCGTACGCCCAGCGAAGCGAGGACAGCCGAGGCCGTGTGTATTCGGAGGCGGACCCTGTGTGGCGCACACAGTTTCAGCGGGATCGCGACCGGGTCATTCATTCGCGCGCCTTCCGGCGGCTCGAATACAAGACCCAAGTATTTCTGAATGGAACCGGCGATCATTTGCGAACCCGGCTGACTCACACCATGGAAGTGACGGGTATTGCCCGAAACATCGCCCGGGCATTGATGTTGAACGAAGACCTTGTTGAGGCGATTGCCCTGGCCCACGATGTCGGCCACTCGCCATTCGGCCACAAGGGCGAGGCTGCGCTGAATCGGCTGATGAAGGAGCAGGGGGGATTTGAACACAACCGGCAGAGCCTGCGGGTGGTGGAGTTGCTCGAGCAAAAGTACCCGGGATTTCCAGGTCTCAACCTTTCCTGGGAGGTGCGCGAAGGACTCGCCAAACATCAGCGTGAGCATCCGGCCCCACGCCTGCCGCTCCGATTCAATCCACACCAACCCTCCCTCGAAGCCCAAGTGGCCAATCTCGCCGACGAGATCGCTTACTATAGCCACGACTTGGATGATGGACTCGATTCAGGTCTTCTCGACGAGGGTCGCCTTGAGGGGGATTTGGACCTGTGGTCTCGCGCGGCCCGTGAGGTCCGGCGTCGCCACGGACGGCTTCCGGATGAGTGCCGACGTCATTTTACCATTCGCACCATCATCGATGCCCAGGTCGTGGATGTAGTGGAAACGACCGAAAAATGGATCGCACAAACTGGGGTGGAATCCGCGGACGACGTTCGCCGGTGTCGTCGTCGTCTGGTTCGGTATAGCCCGGAGCGGGCTCAGTGGAATTCTCTTCTGCGGCGGTATCTCTACAGGAATCTCTATTACAACCCCGTCGTTCACGGGCCCAATCAGCGTGCGGTTGAAATGCTTAAAGAACTCTTCGCGCATCTCGATGCCCACCCGAAGGACGCAGGAACCTGGGCGCTTCAGCGCGCCACCCGTGATGGATGGCCCAGGGCGTTGTGTGACTACCTGGCGGGAATGACCGACCAATACTGCATGCGCGAACACGCGCGGTTGGTTCTGGGCCATTCGGTTCCTCAATCGCCCATGAACCGGCCGCACAAGTGAACACGAATTCTTTGGAGGAACAGATGTCGCGTTCCGGTCCAGGCGGTCCGAACGCCGTACCGAGGCTGGATTCGCCTGTGACGATCCTTCGAGGTGTGGGGGGCGAGCGCGCAGCGCAGATGGAGCGCCTCGGATTGCGCACCGTGGGCGACCTCTTCTGGCACCGGCCAGCGCGGTACGAGGACCGCCGGAAGTTCACTCCCATCCGCGACGTACTCTTGGGAACTCCGGTGACTGTGTGCGGCCGAATTGTTGCGGCAGGCAATCACCGGTTTCGGAAAGGCACCAAATCCTGTTTCGAATTCATCCTCGAAGACGAGACAGCGCGGCTCCATTGCCGATGGTGGAATCTGCCATTTCTCGGAAAATTCTATTCGGTGGGGAATGAAGTCCTGGTGTACGGCAGGCCGAATTCATTGCGACCCCGTACGATGGATCATCCCGAGGTCGAGAAGATCGAGACGGGCGAGGATGGAAGTGTGCACTTTGGAAGAATTGTTCCGGTGTATCCCCTGACAGAGGGCATGCCGCAACGAACGCTTCGATGGATTATCTGGCACGTGATCGATCGTTTTTTGTCGCAACTGCCGGAGACTGGACCCTGGCGGACGCCTGAGCTGGCCGGGGATCCCGCAGGCGCGTTGGGCCGCCAGGAAGCCGTGCGAAAGATCCATTTCCCCGCCGAACTCCCAGAGGCGGAGCATGCACGCCAGCGGTTGGCTCTCGATGAACTCGCGGCATTACAACGGGAGATCCAGGGGCGCCGCCTACGTTTGAATCTCAAGGCGCCCGGTCTCCCCTGCGGCGGCGACAACCGGTTGATGCGCCCGTTTCTTGCTGGATTTCCCTTCAAACTCACCGGGGCGCAAACGCGGGTGTTGCGGGAGATTCGAGCGGACCTCACCGGGTTGCATCCCATGCGGCGACTTCTGCATGGAGACGTCGGCTCCGGCAAGACATTAGTCGCCGCCTGCGCGGCCTTAATGACGATCGAAAGCGCCTACAACGTGGCAGTGATGGCTCCCACCGAGCTGCTTGCGGAACAGTTGCATGACGTCCTGACTGGAGTTTTTGGCCCGTTGGGCATTGGTGTGGGACTGCGGACGAGCAACACCCGCCAGGAGCCCGACGTTGGATCGAAACCTGAACTGGGAAGCGTCTGGGTCGGCACCCATGCCCTGATTCAAAAGGCGGTCGAGTTTCCAAGGCTGGGATTGGTGATCATCGATGAACAACACAAGTTTGGCGTGGCCCAGCGCGAGACGCTTTTGCGAAAGGGGAATTTCCCGCACCTGCTCGTGATGACCGCAACTCCTATTCCACGAACACTCGGGTTAACGCTCTACGGTGACCTCGATGTCAGTCTGCTCGATGAACTTCCCACCGGCCGCGGCCGCGTGCGTACCCATGTCCGGACTCCCGACACGCTGCCAAAAGTATGGCAATTCGTCGCGCGACAGTTGGAGGCGGGTCGCCAAGCGTACGTCGTCTATCCCCGCGTTTCGGAGTCGGAGAACGATGACGTCAAGTCCGTAACGCGCGAGTTCGAAAAGGTCCGGGACGCCCTGGCGCCTCATGTCGCCGCCATGGTACATGGACGAATGCCGTCCGCAGAGCGCATGAAGATCATGGACGGCTTCCGTGAAGGACGTGTGCAGGTGCTGCTGGCTACGAGTGTCATCGAAGTAGGCGTCGATGTGCCGAACGCAACCGTGATGGTGATCGAAAATGCCGGTCAGTTTGGTCTGGCCCAGTTGCATCAACTACGGGGTCGCATCGGGCGCGGTTCGCACGAATCGCATTGCATCCTGGTTGAGGGCGAACGGACCGATGAAGCTCGGGAACGCTTGAAAGTGCTCGCGGAGACGACCGACGGCTTCGCCATCGCCGAGGCGGACCTGCGTTTGAGAGGACCTGGCGAACTCCTCGGCCGCGACCAAAGCGGCCTGCCCAGCTTTCGCTTTGCCGACCTGGTTCGCGATGGAAATCTCTTGGAAGCGGCTCGCGCATCGGTGCGGCGCGAACTCGCTGCGAAAGCGGCCGGGCTCACAGCAAACCCGCCCGCCCCAGCTTCAGCCCAGTAGAATCTTGCGACACGACGCGCTCAATTTCTTCAATTGCGCGGCGGAACGTGCTTCAAGATAGCAGCGAATCAATGGTTCCGTTCCACTCGCCCTAAATGCCACCCACTCGTTGTTCGGCAACAGGAATTTATACCCATCCGTGGTGATGAACTGCTGCACCGGCAATTTACCAATGGTCTCGAGGCCGCGCCCAAGACGTTCGAGTAACGCCGCCTTCTTGTCCGCTGGAATTGCGACATTAATGCGATCGGTGTGAAATTCCCCCGACTCCTTCTCCAACGATTTCAGGATGGCGCCGAGTGTCTTTCGCTCAAACGCCACCAATTCCGCCATCAGTAGACACGCCAGAATTCCATCCTTTTCCGGCACGTGCCCCTTAACGCTCAATCCGCCGCTTTCTTCGCCGCCCACGATGATTGGTTCCGATTCCATCCGCGCACCAATGTACTTGAACCCCACGGGCGTCTCATGCACCGGAACACCCAACATCCGGGCCACGGCATCTACCTGGTGACTCGTCGGGACTGTCCGAACGACCGCTCCTGTCCAGCCCCGATTCTTCTTCAGATGATAAAGAGCCAGGGCCAACACCTGGTTCGGAGTGAT
The DNA here is from genome assembly GCA_009695205.1 of Pedosphaera sp. Taxonomy (GTDB): domain Bacteria; phylum Verrucomicrobiota; class Verrucomicrobiia; order Limisphaerales; family UBA9464; genus SIBK01. The sequence goes on from SIBK01000029.1 coordinate 19,877, forward strand.
CCACGTGCCATCCCGATCCACGATGCCAAATCGGTCGGCATCGCCATCGAGTCCAAGTCCGAGGGTAGCCTTGCCGCTCAGTATTAGATCGCGAACCTGCGACATCCCTTCAACATTCGGTTCCGGATGGTGGCTGCCAAAGGAGGGATTTAACTCATCGTGAAAGCGGACGACTCGCGCGCCGCCGTCCTCCTCGAGCAGGGTGTCGAGATATCCGCGCCCCGTGCCGTACATCAACTCCACACCAACCTTCAGCCGTGCTCTGCGAATGACCTCAAAATCGATTAAACGGCGAATCTGACGGAAATAGGAGGGGGCAGGATCAAAGGTCTTGCAGCGAGCCGTTCCCACTGCACTGGCCTGCACAATGAGACCCGAAATCTGACGTTGACGGATCCGCTCCTCGATTTCCTGGGTCACCTCCGGCGGAGCGGCGGCTCCGTTTCCCATGGAGAACTTGAGCCCCTGGTACTCCGCCGGGTTATGACTCGCGGTCAGATTGATTCCACCAACCGCTTTCCGGGATCGAATGGCGTGCGCGATCACCGGCGTCGGAGCGTCGCGCTGACACAGAAGGGGAGCGAACCCGTTTGCTTCCAGTACTTCGGCGACAGCCAACGCAAACTCGCGCCCGAGAAACCGTGTGTCATGTCCCAAGATGACCTCGGGCGTCGCATCCGGGGCAGGGGCGGTGCGGTGGGCATTGAGGTAGTCGGCGATGCCCTGGCTGGCAAAGCGGACGGCCTCAAAGGTGAAATCGCGGGCAATCAGACCCCGCCATCCGCTGGTACCGAACTTAATCTGCGTCATGGAGAATTGCTGAGGTGAAACGTGTCGTTCAGTAAAATTATTAGAAAGCGTCCGGCCCGCTCGCCATTCGCCGCTGCCCGCCCATCCTCAAGACTTCCAGTCAAACGCCCGTTTCTTGAGAGCGTACACATATCCGATAAAGAGGATTCCCAGAAAACTGGTCATGCTCCCCAGCGCCAGGGCTGCCTGATGATTGTGAATCATTTCCTTAAAATTTACCGCCCACGGGTACATGAAAACAACCTCGATATCGAACAACACGAAGAGGAGCGCGACGAGGTAGAACTTGACCGACATCCGGGCGTTACCGTCGCCCTGAGGCAACATTCCGCATTCGTAGGGGATATCTTTCGTGCGGGTGCGACGGCCAATCTTGCCGAAAACAATCGACGCCGCGAGGGTGCCAAACGAAAAACCGCACGCCACGAGCAATAGCATCAAGACGGGTAGGTACTGGTTAATCTGCGAATCCATGTGCCGAAAACGTAAGGAGAACCGGCCCACGGTGCAAGTGCCAGTGCTCCTACGCCAAAGCGTCGGCGGATAAAGTTCTTAAATACTACAATACTATTCCCGACCCCTATGGCATGACCCCTATGGCACTCGAGCGAGTTCGTTCAGCAGGCGGATTGCCTCGTCGGCAATCCGCTCCCCGGTGCCGGGCTCCGCGTAGGATTGCAACCCCGTCCATACCTGGTATCCACCGAGCTTGTGGCCTTCAAAATTGGGAAGGTAACCGATCCAATCGTTCGCCAGTTCGGCGACGTACGTGTAACGGAAAGGGGATCGGTTCTTGATGTCAATTCCCAGCTGAGTGAAGTACTCCGCCGGTACACCGACCAGCGCAATGTCGCCAATCCGGATCGCCTGCACCCATGTCTCGCGCTCTTCTCCCTGCACCGGCCGTAGTTCGTCGCGCATCGTTCGGAAAACGCGCTCGATCACCGGCGCTCCACTCGGGGCATATTTTCGGCAATACCGCTGCACGGCAGCCTCTTCCGCAGCGTCATCAAAGCGCCGCACATGGAACTTCAGCGGAGATTTTCGAGCCGACAATCGGCTGATTTCCCGGGGCGTCGCGCGGTTCAACGTTGCAAAAACAGCGGCCTTGATTCGCTGCGTACATTCATCTCCCGTGAGATCGAGGTTGTGGGTGGATCCGCTCGCACCTTCGAGGAAGGCAACAGTACCGCCCAACTGCGCTTCAAGTTCCTGTGCTGCCAAGCCGTAAATGCTGGGAGATCTACGCCCCGAAGCCCGCGTGCCGATTGTGTGCGTGCTGTGATTGAAGATCACGGCGCGCAGGCGATTTTCCAAATCGCGAAACGCCAAGACCGGCAGCTCCGCATCAAACGGCCCCGTCGGCCGCGCGAAATTGGTCCGCGGTCCAATCCAGAAAACCTGGCCGTCATCCAAAAGGACGCGGCTGTTCTGTCCGACGGTCCGCTCCTCGCCGAGTTGGAAGAAGAATCGCGCGTCGGTCAGGTTGGAAAGGGCGTTGCCCACCGCACGGACAATCCCCTCTTGCACCCGTCGGGTGAACACGGCGTCCGGACCGTAATCGTGGACGCGCATCGTGCTGGGCGCATGGTGGGTATGCGTGCAATTGATCAATGTGTGGCTCGGCGGTATTCCGAATCGCTGCTGAATCTCCGTCATCACCGGATCGAGTGAGCGGCGCGTCAGCATGAGAACGTCACATGCGACTATCGCCACCCGCGTGTCCGCTTTCTCGATGACTACAGCAACACACCGGAGCTTACCCTCTTGACCCTGGCCGCGTCCGGCCTCAATGCCGCCTGCGATGACCATCGAGTCGTCAGCTTCGAGATCCGCCGCCGCCGCGCCGACGCGGAGTCCGTCGGCTGCTCCGACCCTGTGTGAGAGCATCAGCGTTGCGACAACCAGAAACCGCCGGGTGGCATGCCACCCTTGGAAATTACCCCGCAAAATCGCTGCCAAGGGGTGCGTTCTCATGGGGTGTGCCTCTAAATATCACAGACCCGCACACCGTGCCGAAGTGCTGCCAGCTTGTCGGGCCATGTGGGAATGAATTCATGTGCCACGTAGCCCTTGTAGCCAATGTCCACCAGCGCGCGCATTACCGCGGGATAGTTCACTTCTTGATCCAGATCGAGTTCGCCTCGCCCCGGGACACCCGCCGTGTGAATATGTGCAATGACATCCTTGTGCCGCCGGATCCTGCGGATGACATCGCCGTTCATGATCTGTACGTGGTAGATGTCGAAGAGCAGTTTCATTCGCGGCGAGTCAACCCGCCGAATGAGATCCACGCACCGTTCGACATCGTCACCAAAGTAGCCGGGATGCCCCTTCATTGGGTGAGTGTCATCTCTGCTGTTAAGGTGCTCGAGGCATAGCGTAACTTTCTTTTCCTCCGCGTATCCGATAACCTGCTTCCAGCATTCCACACAATTCCGCGCCGCCAGTTCGTCCGTCATACCCGGCTCCCGCATGCCCGTGAAGGTGATGACCTTGTCTGTTCCGAATTGCACGGCGGCATCAATTCCCTCCCGGAGGAGTCGGATGCAGGACTCGTGATTCGAACGGCTCACGGGGCCTTTGCCGAACCCGTGGCTTCCGACGAGGCTGATATTCATGCCAGCCGCGCGAATCGCCGGGTAGTGTTCGCGCCCAATGCCTTCCATTGCCACCAATCCCATGCGCGCGCTGGCCTGAATGAGCTTTTCCGGTGGAACCTCACTAAAGCACCACGCCATCACCGAATGCCGGATGCGTCCGCCGCTTGCGCGATAATCCTCGGCCGGAACGGCTGAGGCTGGAGCGGTCGTTGAGACTGTCGTTGAGGCTGAGGCTGAGGCTGCGGCGTCGGCGTGTAAGGAGAGGGCGGGCAACGCGAGTGCGGCGCCTGCACCGGCGCAAAATGCCCGCCGCGTAAGATCACCCGCCGCCAGCACGGTGCCGTCGGTGGTTTGGGACATAGAATTCATGAGCTTTAAAGAGGTGATCTCGAAACTAAGCTGCCGCGATTTATTTCTCAAGCACTCCGTTGACCTCGATCTACGCGGAAACGACTCCGCACCGTGAATAGCCTTCGACGCTACTCCCCAGCGGGTCAGCCTAAATCCGCGACCGTTTTGTTGTTGGATTCAAGAGAGCCCAATCGTCATTCCAACTTGCGAAGCCAGATATTGCGGTAGCGGACGGGACAGCCGTGCTCTTGCAGGAACAACGGGCCCTTCGGCGTAACGCCGGAGAATTTAGCCGATACCGTGGCGTCGCCGGCCACCGGGATGTGATCCTGCACGAGCACGCCGTTGTGTATCACTGTGAACGAACCCGGCACCGCTTTGCCGTCCGCGCCGGGAACGGGCGGATGGAAGACGATATCATAGGCCTGCCATTCGCCGGGTTTGCGGCTGGCGTTGACGAGGGGAGCATTGTGCCCGTAGAAGGCGCTTGCCTGGCCGTTGAAGTACGTGGGGTTTTGCCAGGAATCCAGCACTTGAATTTCGTAGCGCCCCTGGAAATAAACACCGCTGTTGCCGCGGCCTTGGTCCTTTCCCTTCACTTCGGAAGGTGTGGCCCATTCGATGTGAAGCTGGATTGCACCGAATTCTTCTTTTGTCGTGATGCCGCCACCGTGAACTTCGGCATATCCATTTTCGATTTTCCAGGTCGGCGTAGCGTCTTTCTCGCCTTTCCAGGCGGAAAGATCCTTGCCGTCGAAGAGCACAATCGCATCCGAAGGAGGTGTACCGTTTAGGCCAGGCGTGACAACGGCTGGCTCCTTGTCGGCGGCATGGCTCGTAATGGGGAGTGCGGCGGTCATCAGCAACAGCGGCAGAAGCGGCAGGTGATTCGGGAAGATTTTCATAGTACAAATACGATCCTTCAAATGCCGGTCCCATGCAAGCTTATGGCAGTCCGGTTATGTAAATTGTGATTCATGGGATAGGCTCGATGCGGATGACCTGTGAGTCCTTGTTGTTGTACCAAGCCGTGCCCCACTCGATCACGTAGAGGGCGCCCTCCGGCCCGAATGACATGGAGATGGGCCGTCGGATCGGCAGTTCTGGAACGAAGGGTTGGATCGCTTTCAGTCGTCCATCGGCGTCAAGGCGCGCCGTCCTGATCCAGTTGCGTTCCCATTCGAAGAGGAAGAGAGCCTTGTCGAATTCGACCGGAAACTTGCGCGAGGATTTTAATTGTGCGTTGAAATGATAAACGGGGCCAGCCATGGCAGAGCGCGCGCCGGAACCCATTTCCGGGAAGCGCGTCGACGGCCCGGGCGAGTACCAGATCAGCGCCGGCTGGGCCGGAGGTAACTCACGAATTCCAGTGTTGTTCCTTGAATCGTTGACGGGCAGGGCGGGATCGAAGGCACGGCCTGTTTCTTTCGTCTCAAAGTTGTATTGTCGATAAGGCTTGTTGTCGGCCGCGAAGTACGGCCAGCCGAAGTTACCCGCGACTTTGGCCCTGTTGAACTCATCGAATCCAGCTGGCCCTCGCTGAGCACTCGCCTCCCGCGCATCCGGGCCGATATCACCCCAAAATAGCCAGCCGGTCTTTTCATCGATGCTGAACCGAAACGGGTTCCGACATCCCATGATATAGATCTCTGGGAGTGTCTTAGGCATGCCCGGCGGGAAGAGATTGTCCTTCGGTATACTATAGTGACCATCGGGCTCCGGATGAATTCGCAGAATCTTTCCACGCAGATCATTGCTGTTCGCTGCAGTGCGTTGGGAATCATGCACGTCGCGGCCGGGCCGGTCATCGAGCGGACTAAAGCCGTCGGAGGCGTCGATGAACGTGTAGTCGCCTGTTGATGCATACAGATTTCCGGCGGCATCAAAGGCCAGGCCACCGCCAGAATGATTGGGTTTCTTCGGCAACGTCGGAATGCGGAGCATTATCTTCTGCGAACGCAAGTTCAGCGCTTCGTTTTCCACGGTGAATCGCGACACTCGATTCTCAAGTACGCCTGGTTTCGAATGGAAAATATAAATCCAATGATTGGTGAGAAAGTCCGGGTCCAGGGCCAACCCAAGCAAACCATCCTCCGAGCCGCTGGAGACGTCCAGTTGCCCCACCGTCACCGTCGCTTCCGACACGGGGTTCCAGACTTTCACCACCCCCTGCCTCTCGCCCAGATAGACCCGACCGTCTCGGGCAATGGACAGTTGGATGGGTTCTAAGAGATTTGTGGCGAGAACCACCTTCCGGAAATGCGGAGCACTCGAGAGGGGAATGGCTCCTGAACCTCCCAGAACAGAACCTGCCAGCAGCACGAGCAGCAGTACAAGCCGCGTTGACCACCGGAACACAGTCGTGAACGTGTGTTGACCCGGGAGTGTCTCAGCGGAAACGCTATAAATGAGGACTTTGGGCACGCGAAGAGACCATGAAGCGTGACGGGAGGGCCGGGCAGTGTTTGTAGGAATGTTTCCGACCGAGTCGGTTACCCTTCATGGTTGGTTTTCGATATCACCCCAATGTCCAGCGCGCTTGCCGCAATACTGCCCGTGCCCGGCCCTGCATCTGCTCATACCAGACCGTGAGCAGCGAGCCATCATCGAGTTCTGCGCTGCTCGGATAACCGAGGTCGCCGGATGCCCCGTCGCCGGAAAGCATCATCGCATCGCTCCACGTCTTGCCATTGTCATCACTTAAACGGGCCTGGTTGCCAAGCGGCGGTCGGCGATGTCCGTAGCTCATCAATAGGCGTCCATCGCGCAGGCGCAGCAGGTGGGACGGCAGGCCCCAAACGCCTATCGAATGGGGCTCGCTCCACGTCGTTCCACCATCCGTCGATTCCGTCTGCAGGGTTTCACCGCCATTGGCCTTGTTGTCATTGCGGATGTGGACAATCAGCGTGCCGTTCGCGCACTCGACAGCGTGTAGCTCATGGTAGTGTTCCGCCTCATCGCCTTTGCGGGTCCTTATTTCCGCGAGCCACTGCCACGTCTGCCCGTCGTCTCCGGATGCGCACACACCAATGCGCCGGTCGCCAGTCCAAAGTTCTTTGCCGGCGTAGAGCACACGGCCGTCGCGGAGTTGAACGGGACCGTGCGGGCTGTTCACCGTGCAGTCATAACGCGTTGACCAAGTCCTACCGCCATCGGTCGATCGCAGCATCCACTGGCCCAGATCCTTTTGTTGAGCCTCTTTGCCCAGGCGACGGTGTGCGGCCCGCCAGCGCGCGAGTTTTTCAGCAGGCCACTTGTCTGCCTTCTCGGCCTGTTCAAGCCCCGGCACGTACGCAAGTGAGGTAAAGGTCGTGACGAGCAACGAACCTTTAGCCGTCTCCATCACGCCGGCATCGCGGTCGTCAATCGCGCTATCCAACAACACCCGAGGCCATGTCCATGTGGCTCCATTGTCCAAGGAGGTCATCGCGCACACCTGCCCAAATGGACACACATGCGCCTCGCGCCCGCCGGACCAGACAGCCCACAACTCTCCATTGGGACGGCGCGTGAGCGTCGGCCAGCCGTGGTAAAACTCGGGCTGCTGGGAAATGACAGCCGATTCGAGCACCTTGAACCCCAGGGCACCCGCTTGGACGGAACCTGGGATGGCTGGCCCACCGAGCGTGGCGGCGGCGGCAAGTGAGCTGTATAAAAATCCGCGCCGAGAAACAAGCGTTGAGCGGACGCCGGGGCCGTTTGAATTCAAGGGCTTCATGCACCCACAAACTGCCGACCTCTGGCTTCAGTGCGCAAGCTCGTTTCTCGGGTGTTGACGAGTGGTTATTCGCCCGAAGTGAATTCCCGCCGAGACACCTCTACTTCGGGGCCACTCCGCTTACTCTCCTACGAGGCGTTCAATGTCCTCGCGGGAGACAGTGAAAACATCCATGTCCTTCGTCACCGCGCCAAGGCTCACGAGGCATTCGGTAAAAAGCTCGCGCGTGCGAAGTTCAAGCGCCTTGGATTCAAGATCGGTCATGACACCAATGATGCGTCCGCCTTTGCGGACGTGGGTGCGCTCGTCCGAGCGGATGTAGTCGGCCACGTGGCGCAGCACTTCGTCGTTACGGGTGGCCGCGGCGTCGATAAGCTGGTTGATGGTCTTAAGCACACCCACCTCACCGAAGAGATTGATCTCCGCCATCGCGAAAGCGGGGTCCATCGGCCCTCGGCAGGTGGAGCCCGTGAGACGGTTGCGAAGTTCGAAGGGATCGTAACCGACGATCAGCATGGCGCGGTGGCCGATTTCGGTGTGACGAGCCTCATCCCACGTAATCCGTGCGAGGTCGTATTCCGCGTCAAAATCCTTGAAGCGGATGTCCCAGATGAAGGTGCCGAACGCTTCGATGGCATCGATTTCGTCGCGTTGGGTGCGAATAAATCGGAGACGCAGGGATTCGTAGGAATCCTTGGGGAAACGGTCTTCACCGTCGGCCGTGTCGTAATCGCCCGTGTTCTTGAAGGTGTCGAAACGCACATCTCGCAGAGGCACGGTGCCGCGTTCAAAGGGTTTGGTGTCGATCCGCAATGGGGTGGGGGATTGACTGCGCTCATCGGCTCCGGTCACGCCGCCCATCGAACGGAGCAATCGGTCGAGGTGCCAGCGCCAGGCGGCCAGGCCGGCCTCGTCCACTCCCCCCTGGATATAGGCCTCGATGGCTGCTTCGGCCCACTCAAGCATCGGCTCGTGATCCGAGAGAATGCGGCGCAGGCAACGGATTGTGGGAACGTCGGCAACCGGGTCAGTGACATCCATGTGGTGTCGGTAGGCAATCGCGAGTGCGTGACCGACAACTTGATGCACGCCCACCAGCAGTTCGGCAGCGGAGTTCGCACTGAGTAGTTCGTCGATGAAACGATCGATTTCTGTGTCGCGGAAGGAATCAATTGCGAGGGGTCGCATCTCTTGTTCGGTCAGACGCTCGCGCAGGAAGCGCGCGGCGTCGGCGTGATAGAAGATATGGCGGCCGGTCTCCAGCTTTACTTCGAACTCGGGGAGCGTGAGCGTCCACGCTCCCAAGGCATGCATGAGGCGGCGCTCAAAATAGAAAAAACGCAACAGGCGGCGGGCGTTCTCCTTGACCGTGAACTTGCCGCCGAGCGGCCGTGTATCGCGCGGGAACTTAAATGGGAAGCGCGCTTTGCGTTCAAGGGCGGCATCGTGTTGTCCGCTGATGCGGATCGTGGGAATGCTGGATTTGTTCCCGTTGGCGGCGAGGTCGGTGGGCAGGTTCATTGCAAGATAGGTTGGAGCAAGAAGGTGGCCGAATGCGGGGGAAATTTCAAAAACAAAAGATCGTAAGACAATTCGGCGAAAGGCCATTTCAACCGCTCTTTTTGATAAGAATGCGCCGTCTACAGGATCGAAAAAATCCCTTTTGCCTCACACGGCCCTGATACCTACTCTTGGCGTCATGTCAAAACCGGCTTTGGGACGCGGATTAGGAGCACTGCTAGGAGGCAGTGGGCGTCCTGTGAATCCGGTTTCTCCGCAACCCGCGAGTTCCGCAACCCCGAATTCACCGGATGCGGTCCCCATGACGGTGAGTGGCCCCCGAAGGATCCTGGTTGATCAAATCCTTCCGAGCCCATTTCAACCTCGCCGCGATTTCACGCCGGAGTCCCTGCAAGAACTGGCCGACTCCATCCGCGAGCAGGGCATACTCCAGCCGCTGGTGGTCCGGGCGGTGGGCGACCGTTTTGAATTGATTGCGGGCGAACGTCGATGGCGGGCTGCTCGGCTGGCAGGGCTTATTGATGTGCCCGTTCTGGAGCGTATGGCAAGCGATCGCGAGGTGCTCGAACTGGCGCTCATCGAAAATCTACAGCGCGAAAACCTAAATCCAATTGAGGAAGCCCTCGGCTATTCGCAACTTCAGGAACAATTCCAACTGACCCAGGAGCAGGTGGCGCGCAAGGTGGGGCGAGGCCGTGCGGTAGTGGCCAACTCCCTGCGCCTACTGCGTCTCCCTGCCAGCGTTCAGACGGCGATTCGTGCGGGCAACCTGTCGGTCGGCCATGCAAAGGTGATCCTCGGCTTGAACAATCCCGATGCGCAGGAATCGCTTGTCACTCAGGTGATCAAGCAAGGGCTTAGCGTCCGCCAAACGGAGGAATTGGTTTCTCGCCAGCAGCTTTCGGCGTCCCATGCCACCCCGACCCATTCAACGCCTGTGCTGTCTGCCCGGGATCCTCATGTTGTAGATCTTGAAGGCCGGTTGCGCGATCGCTTTGCGACGCGCGTCTCTCTTCGATACCGCGGCGGCAAAGGAAGCGTCGAGATCCGCTTCAACTCGGATGATGAACTCGACCGAATCCTTGAGGTGACCGGAGTATCAACCGATTGATCGGGGATCGCTGGCACCGAGCCTCGGTCCCGAATCATCGTCACCAGACATTCCCTGATTAGATCCGCCATTTTCATTCATGATTCCATCCCTCGAATTCCGTCAGAACGTTGCCGCCCAACTCACGGCGGCCAGCCGGCGAGTCCCGACCCTTACGGCCTTCGTGGGGCTCGACGGATTCGTGGATGAAATTCTGCACGTCGTAGATAAGCGGCAGAGCGTGACTCAGTATGATCGCGTTCGGACCATCGCCGCCTTCGCTCAACGAATCACTGGCGCAGCCGGACAGAGCACAAATATTGAACTGGTGAACGTCATGACGAAGCTGGGTGGCAACGGCCCGATCATGGCGAATGCGCTTGCCAGCTTTGGCATGAAGGTCAGCTACCTGGGATCGCTCGGCTATCCATCGCTGCATCCCGTGTTTAATGAACTCGCGCAGCGTGCCGAAGTGGCCACTCTTTGCGGGCCCGGCCTTACGGATGCCCTGGAGTTCGACGATGGCAAATTGATGGTCGGAAAACACTACACCCTCGGAGAAGTCAACTGGAACAACATCCTTACCCGCTTTGGTCGCGAGGAGTTCACCGCCCGTTTCGCTTCCAGTGATCTCGTCGCCTTTGTCAACTGGACGATGTTGCCCTTTATGAGCGACATCTGGGAATCGATCCAACGCGAAATCCTCCCCTCGATCCGTGGAGCGCGTCGGAAGATATTCTTCGATCTCGCCGATCCCGAAAAGCGAGTTCATGCCGACATCCGGCGAGCGCTGGAATTGATCCGTCGGTTTGAATCGCATTTCGATGTCATCCTCGGACTGAACGAGAAGGAGGCGCTTGAAGTCAGCGCAGTTCTTGGTCTTTCACGCACCAGCGACTCTCCGGAGGGTCTCACGGAGCTTTCCGTGGAGATCCAAAAACGCACCGGTGTCAATACTCTAATCGTCCATCCAGTGTCTTACGCGCTGGCGGTCACTGCCGGAAAGGCGGACCTCGTAGAGGGCCCGCTGTGCACACATCCAAAAATCACCACCGGGGCAGGCGATAATTTTAATTCCGGGTTCTGCCTTGGAAAACTGCTGGGGCTCGACAACGCCGCCGCCGTCCTCGCCGGATGCAGCGCGAGCGGCCATTACGTCCGCACGGCGCACAGTCCGACTCTTCAGGATCTCGCACACCTCATGCAACAATGGCCGACAGCCTAAATTCCATTATGGTCTTGCCTGTCCTCAAATACGGCCACCCGGTTCTCCGCAAGAAAGGAGTCCGCATTGAAACAATTGCTGCCGAGATCCAGCAGTTGGTTGCGGACATGTTTGAGACCATGTATGCTGCGCGTGGCGTCGGTCTTGCTGCACAACAGGTCGGACAATCTCTCCAACTCACGGTCATCGACGTTCGCGGAGTAAAGGACCGCCCTTCCCAACTTTGGTTGAAGGGCCACGAAGCAGATGTCGCCTCATTCATGCCGTTAGTCCTCATCAATCCGATGGTGAAACCAATGGGAAAACCGGTGAAGGGCGCGGAAGGATGCCTCAGTTTTCCCGAGATCTACGCGGATATCGAGCGGCCCGGTGAGGTAGACGTCATCGCGCAGAACGAGCGCGGGGAATCGTTTTCGTTTCGTGCGGGTGGATTACTCGGGCGCGCCATTCAACATGAAACAGATCATCTCCACGGGATTCTGTACATCGACCGGATGGATAGTGCCTCACTGGACGAAGTGAAGGAAGAGCTGGCTCAACTGCAGGCGGAGACCAAGCAAGGCCTGTCCGCCTCTCGCGCTCGCTGATCACCCGGCGCGCGTTTGAATTGGATACTGAGAAGTCCTGCAGTAGACCGGCTCGCACAAACGTGCAGCACCCTGGCCCTTGTCAATGCTTACGGACCTTCGCCTATCAAAATGGGTGAAGCGATGCAGAAGAATATCGAATCACTGTTCAGAGGCAGCGCTTGATATGGGTGGACATCTCTGCAAGTACGGGTGGACATCTTATGGAGACAACTATTGAGATTGCGGAGGACCTTCGCCCATCAATGTGAACCGTCGATCTTCTTCGGCGCTTCCTTGTCCGCGTTCCCAACCCGTAGTAGCATCCATCCCTATGGCAAAACGAACCCTTCTTCTCGGCATCGATAGCGGCACCCAGTCGACCAAGGCCCTCGCCGTGGACGCGCGCACCGGTCGGGTTCTCGGCAGCGGCAGCGAAAGCTACGACCTTCTTCCAGGCCTTCCTGCCGGTGCCAAAGAGCAGCACCCCCACACGTGGCGAAAGGCAACTGCCGAAGCAATCGTGACTGCGCTCAGGGCGGCCAAGGCCAGCGCAGGCGAGGTTGTCGCCATCGGCGTGAGCGGACAGCAACACGGTTTCGTGCCGCTGGATAAGTCGGGCGAAGTCATCCGTCCGGCCAAACTTTGGTGCGACACCACGACAGAGCCTGAGTGCGACGAAATCACCAAACTGCTCGGGGGCCAGAAGGCAGCGATCCGCGGGATAGGCAACGCTGTCCTCCCGGGTTTCACAGCTTCCAAGATCCTCTGGCTAAAGCGGCACGAGCCGAAGAACTTTGCCAGGCTGGCAACGGTCCTGCTCCCGCACGACTACCTCAACTTCTGGCTCACGGGCAACCGGTTCATGGAGTACGGCGATGCCTCCGGTACCGCTCTGTTCGATGTTCGTAAACGCCGATGGTGCCGCGAAGCCGTCGCCTGCATTGATCCAGATTTAATGGGCAAACTGCCACCCGTATCTCCCAGCGACGAGCCGGCCGGTACATTGACCGCCGAGACGGCACGCGAGCTGGGGCTATCCTCCGGCATATTGGTGAGTGCCGGGGGTGGCGACAACATGATGGGAGCGATCGGAACTGGAAATACCCGCCCAGGCGTGGTAACCGCTAGTTTTGGAACCAGCGGCACCATCTACGCCTGCGCTTCAAAACCGGTGGTCGATCCGCAGGGTGAGATCGCCGCCTTCTGCGACTCCACCAATCGGTGGCTGCCGTTGCTCTGCACCATGAACGTCACTGCGGCCACGGAAATGGTCCGCAGCGACTTCGAGATGGACCATGCCGCGTTCGAAAAAACCGCTGGCACGGCTCCCGCCGGTTGCGATGGCCTCGTCCTGCTGCCGTATCTTGAAGGGGAACGCACCCCCAATGTGCCCGAAGGTACGGGGGCCTATTTTGGTGTCCGGCCGAAGACATTTAATACCGCGCACTTTGCGCGAGCGACGATGGAAGGAGTCACTCTGGGAATGAACTACGGCCTCTTGCGACTTGCGGCACTTGGGTTGCAGACAACGCAAGTGCGCGCCACCGGCGGCGGCGCGAAATCAAAACTCTGGCGTCAGATCATGGCGGATATTTTTAACACGGAAGTCGTGACGCTCAAGGTGGGAGAAGGGGCCGCCTTCGGAGCTGCCCTACAAGCGCTGTGGTGCTGGCGTCGACAGATAGGAGACGCGGTGGACATCGCCGATCTCAGCGATGAATTCGTTACGCTAAACAAGGCGGAGACCGCTTCGCCAAATCCGAAGAACGCTGCCGTATATCGCGAGTTGCAAGCGCTTCAGGACGAATTGAGCTCCGCTCTCCGGCCCGCATTTGCGCGGCATCGGAAGATGATTGGTTAACTTTTCAGAATATCCAGACCGGCAAATTGCCGCCCCAACACGGGCGTGCTCGGTGTTCGCAGCCATTTTTCCAGGACCGTCGCGTACACACTTCGGAAGTCGGTGCGAAACCGGACATCCCCATTCAGCAGATCGCCCGGCGCGAGGCTCGCTGGCTTTCCAATCCATCCGGATTTCACGCGACCTCCAATCACGAACAGTGGAGCTGCGGCTCCGTGATCGGTCCCACCGCTGGCGTTCTCTCCTACCCGTCGGCCAAATTCGCTGAACGTCAGAATCAAGACCCGGTCCTGATTTCCCTGCCCCCGGAGATCGGTCATGAATGCCTTCACCGAATTACCTAGATCCTTCAACAGACGGTCGTGGGTCGCCGCCTGGCCTGTATGGGTGTCGTACCCTCCCTGATTTACATAATAGATCCGACTCGCGAGTCCGCCGCCAATGAGGCGCGCGACCAATCCCAGCGAAGAACCCAACGAACCTGCCGGATAGTTCACCGAGTTCTTTACACGGTCCGCCACCGAACGAATCACGCCGGAACTTACGCGCGCATCCATCGCGGTCCGTTGCAGGAAATCCAATGGGGACCCACCCAGAACCGCCCGGCCCGACGGCGCGTCCACCGAACCGCCTGATTCCGTGGAAAATATCGTCATCTCGCCTCCCTCCGCCATGGTGCGGAGCGTGCCGTCTGCCTCATCCAGACCCATTTCAGCATCCATCGCTCCGTCGGCTAGCCTCAGTGCCTGAGTATTCTCCAGAGCAACACCGGTGGGTTTGCGCGCGGCAAACGCCTGCGGCAGTTGTCGTCCAATTGCAATCCCCACCGTCGGATCCGCACCCGAACACGCATGGTCAAAATAGCGTCCCAGCCAGCCTTGCTTCTCAAAACGTTCCGCGTCACTCCCAGTCGCCCAAATTTCCATCGACCGAAAGTGGGATCGATTGGGATTCGGATAGCCGACCGCGTGGACGATTCCGAGCTGACCGGCGTCGTGCAATTCGCGGAAGCCCTCGAGTGCGGGATGCAATCCGAAATGATCGTCCAATCTTAAGATCTGACCTGCATTGAGTCCGAGGTGCGGACGCGCGCGATGGTAGTGATCATCGGTGAAGGGTACGACCGAGTTGAGTCCGTCGTTGCCGCCGGCCAACTGGAGAATCACGAGAATGGGGGCGTCCCGGCCGGTCACTGTGGAAGTTGCTTTATCGCGTTCCGCAGCGTGCAAGGCATCAAAAGTGCCCGCCACAAAGGAGGGAACTGTCCAAGCGAGCGAACCTCCGAGCACGGAGCTGCGGAGGAATTCACGGCGTGTCGTCAAAAAAGGTGTGTTCATAGAGAAACCTGAATCGGGAGATGGGTCAGCAAAGCTGGTAATCGGGAGTCGACAGTGCGAGTCGGAGCAGACCCAAGACTTCGGAATCATCCACGGCGCCAAGTCGCTCCAAGTGTTTCCGAAGTGTCGTGCGCTCTGTGGATGAGAAAGATCCCTGAAGCAGGCGTTTCTCCAAACAGGCGATGAGTCGCTCAGGGTCCTTCCGATCGGCTTCAGGAAGGAGCCTCCCAGCCCGCACGGCTCCCAGGCGTTGTCGCTGCAACATCTGGCCGCCGCGCTTCCCCGACTTCGCCTTCGCGGCCCGAGCGGCCGCCGGAAGCGGGTTTTCACCCGTGACGAGGAGTAGCGCGAGATTCTGCCTGTTCACCAACGTGTTGGTGTTGATCCACGCCACGCCCCCATCCCACCCTTTGACGTTAGGCGGCATGAACAATTCCTGCCCGAGCAACCGGAGAGCATTGTTCGAGATGGGAGTCGGCAGGACCTCGCGTTCCAGTTGACGCGTCGCGGCGACGAGGAGTTGGACAGGACTCTTGATTTGCTGGCGGACCGCTCCCGGGCCGTAAAACTCTTCCGATAAAAAAAGCGTGCGCAGGAAAGGCTGGAACCGCCGACCGGTTTTTCGAAACTCGGCGGCAAGCGCTCCTTCGAGATCGTTTGTCAACGAGTCCGTGCAAAAAAAACTCCACAGGCGGGCCGTGATAAACCGGTCTGCGGTGGGCTGGTCGACCAGGTGTCGCAGAAATGTCTCGACCCCAAAGCGTGCCGTTTTGCCCAGGATTGTCTTTTCGCCTTCGTCATGCAGCCGCAGCCGAAACACGGGCTCCTGGCGGCCTCGATCGAGTGTAAGCCCGGTCAGGGCGCGTGCCGCTTCCAAGACGTCTCGCTCGGAAAAATGCCCCTCTCCAAGTGTGAACAACTCCATCAATTCACGGGCGTAGTTTTCGTTCGGATGATCGGGCCGGCTCCGTGCCTGGTCCAACCAGATCAACATCGCCGGATCCCGTGTCACTTGATCCACCAGGTTCCACCAATTCCCGCCACCATGCCGGCGGAACACTTCGTTCTGCCGCCACATCAGGTAGGGCATCTTTACCTTTTGTAGACTCGTGGCAAAATGTCCGTGCCAGAACAGGGTCAGTTTTTCCTGGAGCGGCCGCCGGGTCTTTGCCATCCGATTCAGCCACCATTGCTGCAACTCGATGCCCTGAATTCGATACTCGCGCCGACGCTCCTGTTGTATCGTCTTCCGCTTCTCCGCATCCGCCTTCTGCATCGTCTCCATCCACGTTGCGGCATCCGGATCAGGTTTGGCCCAGAGAGGCTTTGGGAAATCCTCAGGAATCCGTTCCCAATCAACCAACCGATCCACGGCCGACTCCGGTCCCATCCGAACCAACTCGTCAATCTCCTCCGGGGTTCCTCCAAATCCCGCCCGATTCAGCAGGTGGGCGGCTCGATGGAAATCCCACTTCGATGCAGAAATTGGTTTTAGCATACCTACGATAAGACGGATGCGATGGGAAAAGGTTTCACCGAAGGAGAAAGCCATCGGGCCCTCGCGGACCGCATCCGAAACGGATCCGAGATATTCGCCGAAGTGTCCGGGCTGAAGAGAACACACGAACGAGAATGAAAAGCCCGACATCCCGAACCCGTGTGCTTGAGAGGGAGAATCCATCGAACTTGATTAGTGCGCGCCCTGAAGCCATGAACCGTTACAGGAAAGAGGATTGCGCGGACTCCCGTCCGCGACTACGAAGCTAGGGATTTGGATTGAGGCTTACGGATTTCGAACAGCGCGGGGCGGCTCGCCGACGAGTGGTTGGGTGCTGCGAAGGTAGGCAAATAGCGCACGGGCCTGCTCGTCGTTGAAATCATCGAGTAATCCCTCGGGCATAAGTGAGATGCCGGCGGGCGTCAGTTCCATCAGTTCCGTCCGGGCCAAAGTTAGGTTTTGATTATCCAACCCCCGCAGGACGATGGTTTGATTGTCCTGCTCCACCAGGAAACCTGAAAGCGAACGCCCATCCTTGGTTTCCAAGGTATAATTTTCGAAGCCTTCTCGGATCTCTGCGCTGGGATTCACAATCGCCAAAAGCATCGATTCCAGATCCGCCCGATTGTGCACTGTGAGATCCGGTCCGACTTCAGCTCCCTGGCCGAAAAGTTTGTGACAACTGCTGCAGGCGTTCTGAAACAGAGTTCTCCCCTGATAGGGATCTCCGGTGCCGCCCCGGACGATTCCGGCCAGTTTGCTTATTTTCTTCTCCATGTCTGCGGTGGTCGGATTTCGCCTGTTGGGCCAGATCGTTTCGAGGAGTTCCTGCATCGCCGGATCCCGATGTTGTTTCAGTTTGCGGATGATGTTGAGCGGGATGGTCTCGGGCTTGATCGGGGGGGCGGGCCACGATGACCCCTTGCGGGTTATGGCTTGAGCAAATGCCAATCCCCATGCCGGCCGGCTCGCCAGCAGCATCTGCGCCGTCGAGAGCGACCCCCGGCCCAACGCGGGATAGGCGCTCAACACGACCTCGGCGATGGAGGCATCATCATAGTTCTGGAAAGCGGACAGGATCGCCTTGCGCAGGGCATCATCCTGGTAGACCCCACGGTAAGCGCGGCTCAGCGCCGAAAGCGCTCCAGGTACCTTCACCTCGCTCATCACACCGAGAAACTCGATGCGCTCCGAACGGGAAGCGGTTTCGTCCGCCACGACTTGAAGCGCTTTTCGCACCGCACGGGGATCACCCTGACGCAGAGCAAACGCGGCAGAACCCACTCCATGCCGTTCCATTGCCTTGACCAGCGCGTCCGGAAGGCCTGCCAGTGCGCGTCCCTTGTACGCAGCTTCGAAGCCGGTCATCAGGCGCCGGCTATGCTCCACGGTCGGCGAAAGTTCAAACAGTCGTGCGCAGGTCAGCAAATCCCGGCGCGATCCAGCCTGGGCAAAGCGCCGCGCGGTCCGATCAAGGAGGTGGTTTTCGACCAGGGAGCTTCGCCAGAAGGTGGGGTCCTCAAAGAGTTGAAGTACTTCTTCGCGATGTTCCTCGCACTGGGCTTCGATGGCCCACCAGAGGATCAGCGGCATCCGGTGGTCCGAGGTGTCCTCGGCGCGCAGGGCAAGCACCCGTACCCATCGGAGGCTGTCCCGGGCCGGCAGCCGCTTGGCAGTGGCGGCGAGTTGAATCCGCACCTCAAGGTTGGGTTCTTTCCCAGCCAGGGTGCTCAACTTTGCCGCTAGGTCCGGGGTGACTCGCTCCGTGTCCCCCAGCAGCCGCACAGTCCAAAGCCGCACGAACGGATCCGAATGATCCACGGCTTTGAGCGCTTCGTTCTCGGTCAGCCCGCCGGACAGGTTTAGCGCCCACAGAATTTCCAGGGCGAACTGACCCGAATTCCGATGGAGAGCCGAGGATAGAGCTGGGATGAGTGATGAATCACGCCGATCCGCTAGTAGACGCAACACGGTCTGCCGAACCCAGCGGTTGGGATCCTTGAGACGTTCGAGGAGCTGTTCTGTCCCCAGATGGGATAGGTCGACCGGGCGGACCGATTGGCTCCCTTTGCCTTTGAGCCGATAGATGCGCCCGGTACCGGTGTCGATCTTCCCCTCGTGATTGCGAAAGTGGTTCACCTGTTGGTCATACCAATCGCAAACATAGAGCGCGCCGTCGGGTCCCACCTTGATGTCAACCGGACGAAACCAGCGGTCGTCGCTGGTCACGGGACGTGAGATGTCCCGTGTGCGAAACGACGATTGATCGGGAAGGACTTCGCTCTCGACGATCCGACCCTGGATCGGTTCGACGCCAAACAGTCTGCCCGTGTAGCGCGAAGGCAAGGCGCCGTGATCGTAGAGGACAAAATTGTGAGTGAAGCGGGGAACACTCTCTTGAGGCATCGCGGGGAAGTAGCCGAACGCATAGGGGTTCGACAGCGGGCCATGCTTTTCAAATCCCTTCTGCAGATAAGCCCCTTGCAGATAATGGAACCCGCGCGTGTCGCCGCCATTGTGACCGGAGAAAATTCGGCCTTTGCTGTCGATTTCGCACCCGAATGCGTTACCACCCCCTTCCGAAAAGATTTCGTAGATGCGCTTTTCCGGGTGATAGCGCCAGATATTTTGGCCTTGGGAATAAACGGGCTTCGCGTTCTTCGCTTTGCCGTCCGCCGCATGTATCAGGATGTTTGCCGTAACCGTGCTACCCTGGGCCCCATAAAGCCATCCGTCCGGACCCCAACGCAAGGAATTGGCGACACTGTGCGTGTCTTCGATGCCGAAGCCGGACAGGCGGACTTCCGGATCACCGTCGGGCACGTCGTCGTTGTTCGCGTCCGGATAAAAGAGAAGATAGGGCGGATTTAAGACCCAAACCCCGCCCCGCCCCCGTTCTACGGAGGTGACGATACTAAGGCCGTCGAGAAAGGTCTTGTGCTGGTCGTAGATGCCGTCGCCATCCGAGTCTTCGTGGATTGTGATGCGGTCGGCCCCTTTAAAATGATTGGGGGGAGGCGGTGGCACGCGGTCATAGACGGCGCGCCAGACGCTGTCGTGGCTGACCATTTTTAATCCCGCAGGCCAGGGATATTGGCGATATTCCACGACCCACATGCGGCCTCGCTCATCGAAGTTGAGAAATACAGGTTGCGCGATGAGCGGGTCGGCAAGGACCTGGTCCCACTCGAGATCGTCCGCGACTCGGAATCGTTTAACAGCCTCCGCAGGGCTGAGGGCAGGGGCGTTTGCTTCCTGCGGCAGGTCCCGCGTGGGCGCCGCCGAAGTTGTTTGAGCGGCGGGCGATGAAGACGGGACTTGGGGGCGGTTGTTAGCCGCCGTGACGGCAGGACGGGTCGCGTCTTTGTTCGCCTGTTCAGGCGTAGGGGGCGGAACGGGATCATGGAGGCACCAAAGGATGCCGTTGAGCAGCAACCGACGGAAGGCCGCGAGTTGGAAATCCTCCGGATTGCCGAGCGAGGTATAGAACACCCGCCGATCTTGAGCCGTATTCACCCAGGCCACGGGTTCCACCATTTTCTGCCCCTCGACCCGTCCGCGGAGAAGGGGAACGGTCGTGGCCGCTAAATGACTGTTCTTATAGAGATGAGAGGTCACCCGGAACGAGGTGGGTTTCACCCCGGTCAGTATTAGGTGGGAGGCATTGGAACTGACCAATTCGACGAGCGTGTGGGGTGCGGTTGGCGGCTTATTACCATAGTGTCCGCCGTAGTGTCCGCCGAGGATATCGGCGTCGAAGCCGGGCCACGAAGTGAAGTCCTCGCTCATTGGCTTCGCGTCAAAGGCATGGCTTGCGGTTCGGATTCCGACCAGCGGTTTCCTTGCGTCCAGATGGGCGCGCAGGAGATCCATCATCTCCTTCGGCGGCGTCCTCCGCCGTGCGCTCACCAGAAGGAGGTCGGCGTCCTTTATTGCCGCGAAGTTCTTGAAGTATGGGTCGCCATCCGTTGGTGACGACGATACAATCGAAACCTGGTAACCGCGCCACTCGAGTTCCTTTCGAGCGAATTCAGGCAGGGTTTCCCACGTGTAATATTCATTCTCTCCGATGATCATTACAATCCGCTTCGTGACATCGCCCTGGAAGCGGAAGGGTTTATCGCCGAGGAAATCCGTGCTCGTGATACTGGGACACCAGTAATGTTCGATATGCTCGACCACCAACTCCGTGCCGCGGAAGTGGGACACAAAGGGCGCCCGGCGATGGTTATACATCGAATCCGTGAGGTCACGCATCAGCAACACGTTTTGTCCCTGCGCCACCATTTGACGGATGGCGAACGGGCGGCCAAGCACGCACATGTTGATGTGCACACCCATGACGATCACGTTGGTGATGCCTCGCTGGCGCATAAGATAAAACGCCTCGGCGGAGTCGGTAATCCCATCGCCCTCCATCATTTCCAAAGCGGGATGCTGTCGAGTCCACGCCCCGTACCCCGGGCACTCCGGGCAGCCATCGCATCCTCCGTCGGAGTCGTCGATGGGAAGTGCCGGTTCCTTCACCCCATTGAGCGAACACCAACCTTGCAGGGGAATCTGCGTCTCCACTTTGGGCGCAGCTTGGGCAAGTTTTCGGCCCGGATGATTTTCGTAGAATTTGAGGGTGCCACTCGGGCAATGGATGATCAGCATTCCCTTGCGTCGGGCGGCTTTGAGCACTTCGTTCATGCGCGGAGCCATTTCGCCCACGCGTTCGGTCGCATCGGGACAATGATGCCTGTCCCACATATCACAGACGACGACAGCCGTGCGCGATGCGTCCCAGTCGACCTGTTTTTCGATGACTTTCAGTGAGGTGGCGTCCGCCTCGGATTGAGTGCGAGCGCGGGTGTGCAAGGTGATGGTCTCGCCGTTCAGAGCCGGCAGAAGGAGGATGGACAACAGGCCAAACAAGGCGCTCAGGGAGTGAAGGAGTTTCTTCATAGGAATGAAACCATTTCGATTTGTTGATCCATGGGGGTCAATAGATATTCTCGTTTTCGACAACGAAGCACTCAAGCGCGGAGGGGAGCCCTATCAATGACAACCCGGGTTAAGCCTTTGGCAAGTCGTGGGTAGTTTTCTCGCTCCGTTTGATAAAAGGCTCGCCAGCAAACTCTGAATGGACACGTTGACTGTGGACTTAACCGCGGCCGGCGATATGTTATGGGTGTTTTAGCCACCGACTATGCGCTCGTCAGACATCAAAGCTCGTTCTCGAATCCGCGCCGCCGTCGCCGTCGTCGTGGTCGCTGCGCTGGCATGGCCGTCGATCACCACGGCGGCCGACATCCAGTTCAACCGCGATATTCGGCCCATCCTCTCCGACAACTGCACCGCCTGCCATGGTCCCGACCCCGCGGCCCGCAAGGCCAGCATGCGGCTCGACACGAAGGAAGGGCTCTTCGGAAAAACGAAGAAGGAAGGGGCCGTCATCGTTCCGGGCAAACCGGAGGAGAGTGCGCTCTGGAAACGGATCACGACGAGCGACGCAGAGGACGTAATGCCGCCGCCGGAGTCGCACAAGGAGCTGAAGCCCGAGCAGAAGGAACTTTTGAAGCGCTGGATCGCCCAGGGATCCCCCTGGCAGCCCCACTGGTCGTTCATCAAGCCGGAGCGATCGGCCATGCCGGACCGTTCCAAGTCTAGGGGGGCAGGTGCAAAATTTAATGAGCGCAGCGGGATTGACACCTTTGTAGTGGCGAAACTCATCGGGCAGGGGCTCGTCCCAAATGCCGAAGCGGACCGGCGTACTTTGGCGCGTCGTCTTGCCCTCGACCTGACCGGGCTACCCCCAAAGCCCGCGGAGGTGGAGGCTTTCGCAGACGATAAATCGCCTGACTACTACGAGAGATACGTGAGGCGGCTAATGGACTCGCCGCATTGGGGGGAACATCGCGGCCGTTACTGGCTCGACGCAGCGCGCTACGCCGACACACACGGGTTGCATTTCGATAATTATCGGGAGATGTGGCCCTACCGCGATTGGGTCATCCGCGCCTTTAATCGCAACCAACCCTTTGACCGGTTTGTCATCGAACAGATCGCGGGCGACCTTCTGGAAAATCCGACACAGGAGCAGCTCATCGCCACGGGCTTCCATCGGTGCAACTTGACGACGAATGAAGGCGGCACAATCGAGGAGGAAAACCTTTTGATCTACGCCAACGACCGCGTCAGTACGACGGGCTGGGTGTTTTTAGGCCTTACGGCGAACTGTGCAGCCTGCCATAACCATAAGTTTGACCCGATCACACAGAGAGATTTCTACTCGATGGCTGCGTTCTTCCGCAACACGACTCAGAGCGGTTTCGACGGCAACATGAAGGACGGTCGTAACGCCGCCATCTCCGTGATTACCGATCCGGACGAATATGCACGCTGGACGGAGCTCTCGGCGTTAGCGAAGGCCGCCAAAGAGCAGGTGGAACAACGGAGAATAGACGCGATCCCTGACTTCGAAAAATGGGTCCATGTCACGGAGACGGAAACGTTCAAAGTGTCTACGGAAGGGTTGGACGCGCATGCGGCATTGAACGAGGGCAGCGGCAATGAAGCATCGGGCTTCGCGAAGGGGCCGGCAAAATTTACGTCGGCCGGCAAGGTGGAGTGGAAGGCCGACGGCAAGCTCGGCCGCGCGCCGCTCATCAAAGCTGGCGCAACGTTTGCTTTGGGCAACGTCGGGGACTATGAGCGCGACCAGGCGTTCAGCTATGGCGCGTGGGTCAAGGCACCTGGGGGACGTCACGAAGCAGTCATTGCGCGCATGGATCAGGGTCACGATTTTCGAGGTTGGGATCTGTTCACGCACGACCGCGAGTACGCCGTCCACCTTGTCAATCACTGGCCGGATAATGCGGTGAATGTTATCACCACAGACAACGCGCTGAATCCTGGGGAGTGGCAGCACGTTTTTGTGACCTACGATGCTTCCAGTAAGGCCGCGGGCGTGACGCTTTTCATCAATGGTGTCCAGGCGAAAACCCGGGTCGAGGTGGACAAACTCACCGACACGATCCGGAACAACGTCCCGGTCCACATCGGCCAGCGGAGCAAAGACCAGGTGCTCGACGGCGGTCAGGTGCAGGATGTTCGGATTTACAGCCGCAGGCTCGAGGCAATCGAGGTGAAGTCGATCGCGAACGACGGTGTGCCGCAGACGCTTCTGGCCGTGGCTCCTGAACAGCGGACGGACGCTCAGAAGCAAAGCCTGCTAAACCACTATCTGACCACGGTGGATCAGCCGTTCCATCGGGCGATTGAGTATCTAGCGAGCCTGGGAAAGGAGCGTGAAGCGATCCGGAAGAAGTATCCTTTCACTCATGTGCAACAGGAGAAGTCCAACACAATGGCGATGGCGAACATCCTGTTTCGTGGCCAATATGACCAGAAGCGCGATGCCGTGATCGCCGGCGTGCCCGCCGCATTGAATCCGCTGCCGTTGGGAGCGCCAACGAACCGCCTCGGGCTCGCACAATGGCTCGTGGCTGCCGATAATCCGTTGCTGGCGCGCGTAACGGTGAACCGTTTCTGGCAGGAGATCTTCGGTGTGGGTCTTGTGAAGACGACCGAGGATTTCGGCGTCATGGGAGAGGCGCCCGCGAACGGCGAGTTGCTGGACTGGCTCGCAGTCGAATTTCGCGAAAGTGGATGGGACGTTAAGCATCTCTTCAAACTAATGGTTACCTCTTCAACCTACCGCCAAAGCGCGGTCGCCACTCCGGAGAAGCTGGAAAAGGATCCTGGCAATCGCCTGCTTAGCCGCGGCCCGCGCTTCCGTATGGATGCCGAGATGGTGCGTGACTATGCCCTCGCAGCCAGCGGACTGCTCGTTCCAAAAATCGGAGGCCCCAGCGTGAAGCCGTATCAGCCGGAGGGGGTTTGGGAAGCCGTTGCGATGCCCGAAAGCGACACCAATAAATATCGACGAGATTCTGGCGCCGCCCTCTACCGGCGCTCGATGTATACGTTCTGGAAACGCGCCGCGCCGCCCGCTTCCATGGATATCTTTAATGCGCCCAGCCGCGAGGTCTCTTGCACCCGCCGCGAACGCACCAACACGCCATTACAAGCGCTCGCGACCCTCAACGATCCGCAGTTCATCGAGGCGGCTCGGCATCTGGCGGGACAGGCATTGCAAAAGAACAGCGGCGACGCGATCAAGGCCGTCGAGTTCGTGGCGGAACAGGTGCTAACCCGCCCTTTGAACGGGAAAGAAATGTCCTTGGTGACACAAAGCTATGGCGAATGGATCGATTTCTACGCCCATCAACTGGATGAAGCGAATAAGCTCATCATGGTCGGTGAATCCACCCCCCCCGAAGCCGTCCCAGCCCCCCAACTCGCGGCCATGACAATGGTTGCCAACCAGTTGCTCAATCTCGATGAAGCGCTGAATAAATAATAACTTTATCCGAACCATGAGCCTCTTCGATGATTATCACACACTCGAAACCCGCCGGCAGTTTTTTACGCGCGGCAAGAACGCCCTCGGGACTGCCGCGATGGCGACCCTGCTGGGCGATCGTTTCGCCACGCGGGCAGCTGCACCCGAACAACCCGGAGTGAACCCGCTTGGCCTGCCGCATTTCGTACCCAAAGCGAAGCGGGTCATCTATCTGCACATGGTCGGCGGCCCCTCGCAGATGGATCTTTGGGACTACAAGCCCCGGATGGCCGACTGGTACGACAAGGATCTGCCCGAAAGTGTCCGCAACGGCCAGCGGCTCACCACGATGACGTCGGGTCAGAGCCGCTTCCCGATCGCGCCTTCGAAGTACACGTTCAGCCAGGCGGGCACGAACGGCCTCTGGATGAACACGGAGCTTATGCCCTGGCAATCCAGGATTGTGGACGATCTATGCGTCATCCGCTCACTGCACACCGAGGCGATCAATCACGAACCGGCCATCTGCTACATGCAGACCGG
Source organism: Pedosphaera sp. (assembly GCA_009695205.1). Lineage (GTDB taxonomy): Bacteria > Verrucomicrobiota > Verrucomicrobiia > Limisphaerales > UBA9464 > SIBK01. The sequence continues at coordinate 45,392 of SIBK01000029.1, forward strand.
CAATATGAACACGGGCCGGCCCTGCATCGGTTCCTGGGTCAGCTATGGCCTGGGTGCGATGAATCAGAACCTGCCCACGTTTGTCGTGCTCGTCGCCGAGCCAACCAATAAGGAGCAGATCCAGGCAATTAGTGGTCGCCTCTGGTCCAGTGGATTCCTTTCCGGAGAACATGCTGGAGTGTCGTTCCGCAGTGGCGCGGACCCCATTCTTTACATCAACAACCCTCCCGGCGTTTCGGCGGACATTCGACGGAAGCAGCTCGACGGCTTGCGCCAATTGAATGAACTGAACTACGACCAGATCGGGGACCCGGAGACCCATACGCGCATCCAGCAATTCGAGATGGCGTTTCGCATGCAGAGCAGCGTGCCGGAACTTGCCGCAGTGACCCAGGAGCCCGATTCAACCTACCAGCTCTACGGGGAAACGGCCCGCAAACCCGGCAGCTTCGCCTACACCACATTGCTGGCGCGTCGGCTGGTTGAGCGCGGAGTCCGCTTCGTACAGGTCTATCTCAATAACTGGGACCACCACAGCAACGTCGGTGGCCGTATGCCATCGCAGTGCAAGGATGTGGACCAGGCCATCTACGGGTTGATCACCGACCTCAAGGCGCGCGGCATGTTCGAAGACACACTCATTATCTGGGGCGGCGAATTTGGCCGGACGATCTATAGCCAGGGCGGACTTTCAAAGGAGAATTACGGTCGCGATCATCATCCGCGCTGCTTCACGATGTGGATGGCCGGCGGTGGGGCGAAGGGTGGCACCGTTTACGGCGAGACCGATGACTTCAGCTACAATATCATCGAGAATCCGGTGCACATTCGCGACTTTCATGCCACTCTGCTACACCTGTTGGGCATCAAACACGATCGGTTCACCTTCAAATACCAAGGCCTTGACATGCGCTTGACCGGTGTCGAGGAATCCCGCGTGGTGAAGGCGCTGCTGGCCTAAAGCAAGCGCCCATCCGCGGGGCATTCCGTCCTCCGTCCCCTGGCCTTGCGACCCTCGCGGCGCTTTGTCTCTATCTCCCAGTGGCACTCAAACGCTGGCTTCCCAGAACCGTCCAAACCCACCGCTCCGGCTATACTCCAAAAAGCCGGCTCACGCGGAGACCGAACGCCTTCGCCCGATCCCGCACCTCCTGCCGAAGTCGGTCACGCGAGAATCGACTCGATGACCTTGCCGTGCACGTCTGTCAGGCGGCGATTGACGCCATTGTGGTAAAACGTGAGCTTCTCGTGATCAATCCCCAGCAGGTGCAGAATCGTTGCGTGAAAATCGGGAATGGTCACCTTGTTCTCCGCGACAAAATAGCCCACCTCATCCGTCACCCCGTAGCGATACCCCTTCTTCACACCCGCACCCGCCAGGAAACAGGTGAATGCCGTCGGGTGATGATCTCGTCCCGGCGAACCGATGCCCTGCGTGGCAGGGCCGCGTCCGAATTCTGTCGCCCAAACGAACAGGGTATCTTCCAGCAGACCCCGTTGCTTCAAATCGTGGATGAGAGCCGCGACGGGTCTGTCCATGGTGGCCGCCTGCGTGTCATGGTTCTCCTTTAGGTTTTCGTGCCCATCCCAATTAATCCGAGGACTCCCAAACGATCCGCCATTAAAAATCTGTACGAACCGTACCCCCCGCTCGATCAGTCGTCGCGCCATAAGGCAATTCCGTGCAAACCCCTTATTCACCGGATCGTTCAATCCGTATAGCTTCTTAGCCTCCTCCGGTTCGTTGTCGAGATTAGTCGCCTCGGGGATGCTGACCTGCATGCGGGCTGCGAGCTCATAGGAGCGCAATCGCGCGGCAAAACTGGTGTCTCCAGGAGATTCATCGGCAAATTCGCGATTCATCGCGCCCAACAGACGCATATCCGCCGCGCGATCCGTTGCCGAGATGTTCGCCGGTGTGTTCAGGTCTACGATGGATTCGCGGGAATTCGTCCGAAACGGAACTCCCTGATGATTTGCCGGAAGGAATCCGGAGGTCCAGTTAATCGATCCGCCCGCGATCATTCCGCGGGGATCCGGTAGGACGACAAATGCGGGGAGATTTTCGTTCTCAGTGCCGAGTCCGTAGCTCAACCAGGCGCCCGCGCTCGGAAATCCGTTCAGAGTGAACCCACTGTTCATTTGGAAGGTTGCTGGCGTGTGGTTATTGCTCTTGGCGAACATGGAATGAATGAAGCAAAGGTCGTCCACGCACCCTGCCAGATGCGGCAGAAGGCTACTTACCCAGGCACCACTTTGGCCGTGCCGACGAAAGTCGTACACGCTCTTCATCACCTTTCCCGGTTGGCCAAAGAATCCGAGATTCTCCCCCTTGTTTTCCAATGTCTTCCCGTGCAGACGCTCCAGCATGGGCTTGTAGTCGAACGTATCCAAATGGCTCACCCCGCCGCAGCAAAATATCTGTACCACGCGCTTCGCTTTCGGCGCAAAGGCTGGTGCGCGAGGCCCGCTACCTTCCGCTGCCGAAGCCCCCCGGACTTGATCCCGATTCAGCAGCCAGGCGAGCGCGATCCCTCCAATCCCGCCGGCTGAATTCCAAAGAAAATGCCGACGCGGTAGCAACGGAGATGTTCGTACTCCGCAGTCGGAAGGATACTTGGGGTTATCGGACATAAACAAACTCCGTTGAATTCAACAATGCCCAGCACACGTTCGTGAGGCTGCGCTCCTCGGCGACCGCCAGCGCCCGCCGCGTTTCTTCCGGTGTCGCGACACGTCCCAACGCAAGGCCATAGGCGGCTCGCACCGCCTTTGTCGTATCGTGTTGCCCCTCCTCCAGAGCTCGGTCCGCCAGGCGTGCAGCCTGTCGCTGCACAAACGAATTATTCATAAGCCCCAGCGCCTGCAAGGGAGTGGTGGTGATCCCACGGCGCGGGGTTTTAACCGACGGATCAGGGCAGTCCAGCGCGTCGAGCAACGGTTCCTTGCCCGAATTGACGTTCATTCGGAGAACCGTCCGACGATTATATTCCGGGCCAGCTTTATCGACCGGCACATAGGCATTGTCAGGAAACTTAAGGATCTCGAAGGGGCGGAAACTAGGTCCGCCCATCTCGAGATTGATTTGACCGCTGACGGCCAGCATCGCGTCCCGGATTACTTCCCCTTCGAGCCGTCTTGGGCTATAACGCCACAGAAATTGATTGTCGGCGTCAAGGGTCGTTGCCTTGGCGTTCGAGGCAGACGATTGCTTATAGGTTGCTGAATTAACGATCAATCGGTGCAACGCTTTAACACTCCATCTCTCCTCGATAAATCGAACCGCCAACCAATCGAGCAGCTCGGGATGCGTCGGACGAGCGCCGCTCACCCCGAGGTCGCTGGGGGTTCCGATCAATCCCTGTCCAAAATGAAATTGCCAAATCCGATTCACCATCACACGGGCTGGGAGCGGATTACGGGGATCGGCAAGCCAGTTGGCGAATCTCAATCGGCGCTCAGCCTCCGGAGCGTCCGCTGACAGGCCAAACTCGTTATCCAGATCGACAATGGCCGAAAGCGCAGCCGGCGTTACAACTTCCTCGGGTGTTGTCACGTCCCCACGCCGGAGACGTCGAGTGGGA
>SIBK01000139.1 GCA_009695205.1 Pedosphaera sp.
GTTCGCGGAGCCCCCAGTGACAAACAGAAGCATTCGGTATTCCGCGGCTCCTTTGGCCCAACTCTCTTCCTTCAAAAAGCTCAGTAACCCCTCCCGAATCCCTGCCGCTCCGTTCAACGCCGCCGCGTACCCGCAGAACCGGTAATCCTTCGGATCCTTCACCAATCCCGCCCTCACCGGATTCAAATCAATATACGCCGCCACGGTCTGAACCGCCTTCATCGAGTCTTCCACCAAGACGCTGGTAAAACGTTCCGCCCACAATGTCCCGAAGCGTCCCGTTGTTTTGTTATACCACCGGCTAAATCGTTGTTTGAACTCCTTCATGAATGCCGACACATCCCCCATTCGACTCAGCACCGATTCCCGGATATCCGGATCAATCTTCCCCCGCAGCTTCAGCCCTTCCTGCGCCAGCGCCGTCAGGATTCCTTTCTTGCCATAGAACGCCGCCATCTTGGCGAGGAGTTGCTCATCAGATAGATCGACCCGAACCGGCACCCGCAATAGTAAATGGAAGTGATTGGACATCATGCAGTAGGTGATCACCTCGACGTCGCAGAATTCGGCTAACTTCCCCATAATTCTGACTAACGTCTCCTTCCCTAGATCATCCAGCAGCATCTGTCCGCCCACAATGCGCGAGACGCAGTGGTACACCGCCGCGGCTCCTTCGATTTTGATCCGTGCCATTCTCATAATGTCCTCTTAACCATTTCAACTCCAGCTTCGCCAATCCGCCCAGCCAAAGTCAACTCAAGTGAACCTGTCACTTTTCGTCACTTTTCCTTAAAAACCATGAAAACACACCACTTGCTATTGATAGATCCCGCCCGCGGCATTGTGGTACGTTGCGGGCGCGTCCACCCAGCCACCAACCCTTGAATCGCACACAAACCATCCGTCGTTGATGCTCCAGGGGTTCTCGTCGATCGTGACCCAGGGATCGCTGCCGGGAGGCCGGAAATCAGCGTCATCGCGGGTAGACGGTCGTCCGTTCGTAAAGCCAAGTTGCGTCGATCGTGTCCAACTTCGCGTCCGTCCGTCCTACTTTCCCGTAACTGAGGATAATCGGCGATCTCCATTTTTTGATCTCGGAATGGCCATCGGCGAACGTCAAACCGCCGGCATTGTTGTGGTAGGAGGCGGGATAGTCTACAAACGAGTTGTTCGAGGCGTGCACGAACCAGCCATCGTTGATCGAGGCTGGATTCTCATCGATCGTTACCCAGGTGTTCGCGGGGCCAAGCACGAAGTCGCCCTGTTTTCGGTAAGGGCGCCCCGTTGACCATTCCTGTCCCGTCAGCGGGTTCATGAAGCAGCTCATCGATAGGCTACGAACTTTGGGGATCCCACCTCCCCCGCCCCAGGGGCTCTTGGTGGTCGCGCGGTCGGCGGGACATTTATAGACCTGCAACGCCCCCACGTTTTTGTAGAGCAGTGAGTCCATGATCAGGACGGTGTTGGTCCAGCTGGGAGTAGCGTGCATTGTCCCCATACACCACTGGTTCATGGGGTAATTCTTGGCCGGGTTATCTGTGTCCACCAGAGCACCCAACCCGGCGGAAGGGCAGATTACTTCCCGGTTGTCCCCGGAATAAAGTACCCAACCCAGCATGAGCTGCTTGCCGTTGTTCACGCACAGGATGCCTTGGGCCTTGGTCTTGGCCTTGGCCAAGGCTGGCAGGAGCATCCCAGCCAGGATCGCGATGATGGCGATCACGACCAACAGTTCGATCAAGGTGAAACCGCGACTGGATTCGGAGCGTTTGCACAGGTTGAATTTCATTGAGTGCATGGAATTCCTTTTACTGACGCTCCGCGATTAGGGAGATTTGGTTTATTAAATCTGGTGAATTTGGGTCAAATTGCGCCCGTCAGTGGGCGGTAGCAAGTGAATTGAGTGGCTGGGGGCCGACAAACGGTGGGCTGGAGAGGGGGTTGAGGCCGAAAGAGGGGAAAATGGAGGCCGATGGAGGTGTTTTCGGCAATATTGAGACGCGATAGTGCCTAGCGACCCCTGTTCAATATCAGTCGGTTATCACGTTTTCGTAGTCTGGCATCGGGTCGGAGTCGATCGGGAATTGAGGGTCCGGCTCCGGGGGATCCACAGATGGAGGCGGGCGAGCTGGGGCGAACTTCGCAGGCCCGGACCAGAGGTTATTGATAATCAACTCAACCGGCGTGCCGGTAGAACACCCACCCGGGCGACACCCAGCGCCGCGACCCGGGAAGTCCCTTCGGATGTAGCGAAGTGCACCGCTCGGCTGAGAACCCACTTTAAGGTAGTGACTGACAAACAGTTACGCCGGAATAGGGGATGGGAATTTTCTCGCCGGCAACGGTGGAATCTGAGCCAGCACGTGAAACAGGAAATGTCCTTGAAATACTGAGCACTGCTATGTATAACGCTACTATGTACACCAAAAAACGAGTTCATTGATGCTGCGCGAGGATGAAACCATGGAAATCAACAAAGACCTGATAGCCGCGTCCTCGACCCTGATTGTCCTCGCGATTTTGGCTGAAGGCGACAGCTACGGCTACGCCATCCTCAGGCGAGTTCGGGAGTTATCCGGAGGGCGCATGATTGATAGGACATCGCTTTTTGACGCTCCGCGATTAGTTCCATCTCGCCTGTGTCCGGCTTGAAGCGCAGATCGTCTTTGTCGAGGTTGAGTTCGACCCCGGGCCGCTTGGGCGAGAAGACCTTGCCGCCCCGCAATCCGCCCGCGAGATAAACCCAGCCATCGGGGCCGAGCGTCGGATCGTCTGCTCGAAGCTGTGACGTCGAACGGGTGTCGAAGCCGGTCAGCAGAACTTCCTTCACATCCGCCTTGCCATCGCCGTTGGTGTCGCGGAACCAGAACACATGAGGCGAGGCAGTGACGATGACACCGCCGCGCCAGCACATGATGCCGTTGGGAAACTTGATGCCGGTGACGAACTCGGTGCGCTTGTGCATGCGGCCGTCACCGTCGGTGTCTTCAAGCAGCGCGACGACACCGAGCGGTTTGCCGTCGGGCGCGCCGACGGGATAGTCCCGGTCTTCCGCGACATAGAGCCGACCGTGCACATCGAACGCGAGCGCGACGGGATCGAGGGTCAGCGGTTCCGCAGCGACGAGCGCAACAGAAAAGCCAGCTTCGGTCTCGAACGCCTTCAAAGCTTCAGCCGGCGAGAGATTGCCCAGGCGAGGTTCAGAACTGTGGGCACCCAGGCTCAGCAGGCAAAAAGACACGGATAGGATTGACCGGTTTTTCATGATTGATCGATCAGCACATTTCGATGCCACAGGTGCCGAGGCCCGGGCGGTAATAGTGGAACTCGACGTTCGGATGCAGACCGAGCAACGAGAAAGTTTGCGGGGCATAATGGAAATTTAAATAGCTCTGCTCCGCTACATCTTGAAGAAAATCCGGCGTTGATAGAGCCAGTAGCAGGCGTACCACATGACCGCGACAACCGCGCACGCCTGCACGGCCGGAGCGATGCCTCCCAGGAACTCGAATCTTCCAGTGAACGCAACCAGCGACTTGTCCATCCATCCAGGGTTTCGTGAACCAGGTAAATGAAGATCGAGTTCAGGCCCACCACCACCAGCGGAAAGGCCGCCCGGTGAAATCCCAGACAGTCGAAGAGCCAGAAGAAAAGGGTCACTCCGGTGAGGACACAGCCCGTATGCCAGAACGTGAACGAAATCGTCCAGGCTTTGTGAATCACGGGCAGAATCGGGTTGAGCAACAAGCCGAGTGCCAGTGAAACGGCGGCGGCCGCAACCAGGATCCCGATTTTCTCGCGCTGGGATCTCTGGCTCAATAACAGGAGGGTCGTCCACGAGCCGAACAACACCGTAATCGAGCTGCCGAGGAAATTGAGGGTGGCCCAGCTCCCCGTGTGATCCAGGTTGAAGACCTCTTGATCAATCACGACTCCGATGTTGTCGTTCGGTGAGAACGGACCCGCGGCGCCAGGAAAAAGTTGATAAAGCAACCAGTTCGCCACGAGAAACAGCGCTGCGGCCACGGGCTGCCAGCGCGGCCGCAGCTCGAGGATGAGAAAAGCGCAGAAGCAGGAGAGGCCGAGCTGCGTCAGCGTTTCGTAAGGTTCATACCCGTAGCGGCCCTTGTGCAGGGTGGTGAGGATTTGGCCGAGCAGGATGAGTTTCAGCGCCCGCAAGCCCACGTGCCGGAACTTCCCGGCGAATCCGGCGCCTTCCCACTCTCTTCGTTTCAGCGCAAAGGGAAGAGACGCCCCCACTATGAACATAAACGTGGGCATGATGAGTTCCCAGGCGACCATGCACTCCCAGTCCAGGTGGTGGAAGTGTTGGGCCAGCGAACGGTAGTTCGGATTTTTGTTCAGGTAGCCCAGACCAAAGCCGGCGGAGCAGAGCACGAGCATGACAAAGCCGCGCATGGCGTCGAGAGCCACGTAGCGTTCTGTCTGTGGCATGGCGGCGAGTGTGGGTGGTGATGACAGATTGTCACCAAGGAATCGCCGACAGGTGAAAGGCCAGTTCGCGCGGTTCAACGCGTGTGGCGTCAGGGCTTCTTCAGCCGCAAGAATTTGCTCACACCAGCCGCATCAAGGGTGACGGTGTTTTGATCTCCAACCACAACGACGGGCGGAGTGGTGACTCCGGTCCAGGCAGCCGGTGAAAGAACCTTGCTGGATTCCAAGACAAAGCCGGTTGCGGACGTGGGCCAGGACACTTGCACGCTATTTCCGACTCGATTGGCGGCAAGTGTTGGCGCAGACGCTTTGATCAAGAGCTGGTCTAATTCCTCCTGCGAGTACTGGTCGAGCCAGAAGCCGATTTTTGAAAAAGTCCCGCGTTCACAGTCGGAGTCGCTCTACTGCGAGGTGGTTCGGCCCGCGACGGTGCCGACCCCGTGGCATTTTCATTCCGAGTGCCAGTTGACTCTCGTGCTGAACAGCTACGGACATCGCGTGGTCGGCGACCATCTCACCAGTTTTGGACCGGGTGACCTGGTGTTCATCGGGCCAAACCTGCCGCACTTCTGGCACCACGAGGGCGCGGAACCGGCCTACTCCATCGTGGTGCAATTCCTGGAGGATTTCATGGGACACGATTTTTTGACCCGCCCGGAGTTGGTATCGGTGGGCCGACTGCTCTCCCGTTCCCGCGCCGCATTCGAGATGATCGGTCGCACACGGCAGCGGGTGGCCGATCGCCTGGAAGAACTCGGCAAGAAGACTGGTCACGACCGGCTGCTCGATCTCCTCTGGATCCTGGGAGAGCTGTCCCGTTCGCGTGAACTTTGTCCGCTGGCCAGCGCGGGTTTTCAGGGTGAAACCGATCCTGGCGACGAAGAGCGCATGACCCGCATCTGGAATTTCATCGGCCAACGGCTCGCCGAACCGATTTATTTGAAGGAGGTCGCGCGGGCCGCCTGTTTGAGCGAGACGGCTTTTGAACGCTATTTTCGGACCCGCACGGGACGTACTTTCGTGGACTTCCTCAATGAACTTCGGATTAGCCGCGCGTGCCGGCTCCTGGCGGACACCGACAAAGCGGTCACCGAAATCGCCTTCAGCTGCAAGTTTGAGAACCTCGCCAATTTCAACCGCCAGTTCCTGCGTCGCCGTCAGGTTTCACCCCGACAGTTTCGCGCCCGCCTGGAATCCGCAAGGCTCCCGGACTGATGATTTCAATCTCCCCGATCTTTTCCCGGTCAATCTGGATGGGCAATTCGGCCACGTTCACGACTCTCAACGCGGCGGAATTGGGACGCGCAGTATCGCTCGACCAGAAGACCGCCGTCGCTACGTGGACATCCTCTGCGGCGCGTTCTTGGTGCGCCGCCTCCCGTCGTGGTTTGAAAACACCGGCAAGCGACTGGTCAAGGCCCCCAAGGAATTCAAATTCACCGATACGCCCACCACCACCAAGTCCATGCGCGTGGCGATGACGGATTTGAAACTGAAACGATTGTTCGTGGTTTATCCCGGCTCGCGCCGTTTTGAATTGGATGACGACATCATTGAGTTGCCGTTGACGGGGCTGTCCGAAGAATTTCCGTACTTGTCAGCAATGGGCGACGAGTGTATGCCGTCGGGAAGAACTCCCGCAATGAATCGCCTTCCTCGCCCCAGTCGGCTATCGGCTTTCACGCTCATCGAACTCCTCGTCGTCATCGCGATCATTGCGATCCTCGCCGGCATGCTGCTCCCCGCACTCGCGCGTGCCAAGGAACGTGGCAACCGAGCGCGCTGCATTAACAATCTGCGTCAGATCGGGATTGGTGTGGCCCTGTACGCCGATGAGAACAGCGACAAGGTGATTGAGGCCCGGTTGGGCACGGTGCAAATCTGTCTCAATCCGCCGGAACGAAAGGCAGCCGCCACCGCCGGCCTTACCATCGTGTCCAACGGCAGTGTAAATTCACAGATTTGGACCTGTCCCAACCGCCCGACCTTTCCCCAGTACGAGAAGGAGTTCGACCAGTGGGTGATCGGATTTCAGTACTTTGGCGGGATCGCCACCTGGCAGAATCCGGCGGGATCCTTCCCGTCACGGAGTCCCATCAAGTCGAGTCAGTCGCATCCTGGATGGGTGCTGGCAGCGGATGCCAATATGAAGATTGATCGGAAGTGGGGCGGCGGCCGTGACACGTCGTTCAAAAACATGCCCCCGCATAAGGATCTTGGGGGCGGGGGAATTCCCGCTGGCGGCAATCAGTTATATATGGATGGATCGGTTCGCTGGGTGATCTTCAGGCAGATGCTTTTTATCCACAGTTGGAGTGCCGATGGCACCCGGGACGCCTACTTCTTGCAGGAGGATCTTGGCGACGCCTTGCAGGCGAAGATCGCCCAACTGCGCGCAAAACCCTGATGCAGGGTCGGGTCCGTACCGTTCAACATTCTTTCCCGCCTGTTGCAGGCTCTTTCGGCCAGAAGAGCCATAGAACAACAAAAGCGAGCAGGGGCAGGCAACCGATGACGGCAAACCCAAGATCGAAGGAGCCCGTTCGATCCACCAGGCGACCAAAGTACTTTTGAGCGGGTGACAGTGCCCAGGCAGCGACGCCCCCGATTCCGCTGACCATTCCCTGGTGCCGCCGTGAGATATCCTGGGTCAAGGCATGGTAGATTGGGAAGACGCCGAGTGCACCGGCGCCGACGCACAAGAGCCCGCCCAGTAATAAGGGTCCACGGGGAAACTGCACCAATGCCAACGTCAGGGCGCTCAGCAGCGCGCATCCGAGGAATACCGTTTGTCGGGCTCCGTGGATTCCCCATCCGCGCCGATACAACCAAATTGTTGCGGCGCCGGCACTGATCACACCAACGTCGGTTGCGACATAGAAGAGTGAGTTGAAATAAAGAGCCTCCCCTTCGCCGTATCCGCGACCTTGCTGAAGAAATCGAGGCAGCCAAGCCCGGAGGATTTGCCACCCGGTGTTAATCAAGGCGATGACCACAATCACCACTAGCATTCGTCGGCTAAACAACCAGTCGGTGATTTTTTCCCGGTCGTAATTCTTTCCAGCGGGAACGAGGGTGGCAGGCTGATCGAGATCGCGGGGGCGCACGAGTGCAAACCAAGCGATCAACCAGGTGAGGCCGCCGATGCCGATCCATTGAAAGGCCGCCCGCCAGCTGCCGGATTCCTCTGTTAGTATCCATCGCATCAAGAGAGGAGTGAGGATGGCGCCGATCGATGTTCCGCTTTGGAGGACGCTATTGCCCATGGAGCGGTCCTTCGCATCGAGGAGGAGACGTGTTGTTATGATGGCGCAAGGCCAATGACCGCCTTCGAAGAACCCGAGGAGCATTCGGCAGGCGAGAAGACTCGAATAGGATTGGCTCCAACCGGTGGCGCAGCCCATCAGAGACCAGCCGAGTAGTGCGGCCGGATACACCCAGCGGACGGGGTAGCGGTCGGCGATCCATCCGAAGAAAAGAGAACCGGCGGCGAATGCCCAACCGAAGACTAGTTCGAGATTTCCATATTGTTCCTGGTTGAGAGAGAATTCGCGGGTGATTCGCACGGACGCATTGGCGAGCGTCTGGCGATCCATATAATTGATGGTTGATGCGAAAAGCAATAAACCGCAGATCCACCATTTCCAGGTGGGGGATCGCAATGATGGGTCACTCATTATAGGGAAAAAAATTCGATTAACATCCCGGATGGAAGGCGGCTGAGTCTAACCGTTCCACGAACGACCATCCCATTGACAGATCCGTTCCAGCAGGGCGACCGAGCTCTTTGAGAATGTCTCGAACAAACCCTCGCCTTTGGCGGCAGTGGCCAGATGGGGTTGGCCAATATGGCCGGGGACAGTGCGGTCCGTGGTAATCCATCCGCGGGTCGCCGGTTCGAACGGATTCCCGAATTCCACGGGAGCCAGTGAACGGAATTCTCCCACGAGAGATGGCGCCAGACGCAGGATCATAGAGGTCTCCCATTCACAGGCATGTCCCATCTGCCGTTGAACCAGGGTGGGATCGGCTTCCCACGGCACGCCGCCCAGGAGCCAATAGGTGGCGAAAAGAAAGAGCAGATCCGAGCGGTGTCGATACTTCTGTCGCAACTCGAAAACGGCCTGCCGTCCCGGAACATCGTTGCCCCCGTGGCCATTCAGAAAAATTAGCCGCCGAAACCCATGGGACACCAGATTGTCCGCCAGCCCGCAGAGCGAGTCGAGGTAGGTCCGTGGCGGAGCCGAAAGAGTTCCAGGGAAGTCCATGTGATGGTCCGAGTTGCCGAGCCAAGTCAGGGGCACCACCAAGATCCGTTTGCTAAGGACGGATTCGACCCGGCGAACGATTTCTCCGAGTAGCAGGCTGTCGGTAAAGAGAGGAAGGTGATGACCGTGTTGTTCGAGAGCGGCAACGGGAATGACGACCGGAATATTCCGGTCGAGGGTTTGGACGGCCGGCCAGGCCATATCGGCGAGTTTCATGAGGTGACGGGGGTCAAATTCGCACTGAATCCGAGTGCGACTCAAGCAGTGTCGCTGATTTTTCGTTAATGCCGGTAAGAATGTGGAGGGATTGTTCGTTTTATCCTCTGAAGACCGGCTGTGGGAGGCCGGTCGCTTAACTCGAACAGGCTTCGGGTTTTGTCAACGCCGAGGAGACACATGGGGACGAGGCCGGAGGGTGAAACCTCTGGCCTTGTTTTTTTTCCACGCCACGCCCTATTGTCCGGTGCATGAAGCCCGTCGATTTCAGCCGTCGTGAGTTCGTTCGTACCCTGTCCGCCGCCACGCTCGGAGCATTGGGTGCCGGGTATCCGCGCGCGGTTAGGGCTGATGGCGAGACGGAGAAGTTGACGGCCACCGCCGATACGGTGGTGGTCCTCTGGATGGGAGGCGGGATGGCGGCCACGGAGACATTTGATCCCAAGCGTTACACGGCGTTTGAGGCGGGCATGGATCCCAACCGAGTGCTTTCGACCTTTCCGTCGGTGCCGACGGCACTGGACGGCGTTCGGTTTAGTGAGGGGCTGGAAAAGATCGGAAAAGTGATGGATCGCGGCACGTTGATCCGGAGCTATACGGCGGGTGATCTCGGTTTTATTCTTCACTCGAAGCATCAATACCAGTGGCACACCGGGTATGCGCCGCCGCAGAGCGTGGCGTGTCCCCACATCGCTGCGATGATTTCGCGCACGTTGGGGCCTCGTGACCCGGCGGTGCCCGCGTTTATCAACATTGGGCAGCGGTTTGACGGAGGTGAAAGCGAGGAACTGAAGGCGTTTACGACTGGCGGTTTCCTTGGAAGTGAGTTCGGTCCGTTCAATGTTCCGTTCCCCGATTCCGCGCGGGATACAGTGCTGCCGCCGGAGGGAATGACCCCGTCGCGGTTTGAGAATCGCGACCGGTTTTTCCGCCGCCTCCTGGAGGCATCACCCATCGGCCAACTTGGCAGTGATCACCAGCGGGACTCCCTGCTGAGGGCCCTGGACAACGCACACCGCCTGCTGAGTTCACCTGCGGCGAAGGCATTCGATCTCACCGAGGAAAAGCCCGAGACCGTGGCAAAGTATGTTCCGGGTGGGTGGGATTTTTCGCGCAAACTCGATGCCGCCTTCACCCGAGATGGCAACTACGAGAAAGCAAATCTTCAGCGATTCGGCCTGGGTTGCCTGTTGGCGCGCCGGTTGGTCGAGGCCGGCGCCCGGTACATCGAAGTGACCACGGAGTACATCCCATTTCTAAATTGGGATACCCACGAGCATGGACACGAGAAGTTGACCAACATGAAGATCTCCATTGACGGGGCGGTGGCGCAGCTGGTTTTGGATCTCGAAGAACGGGGCATGCTTGACCGGACCTTGATTGTTTTGGCGAGCGAGTTCAGCCGAGACATGATGATGGAGGGGAAGCCGGATAAGCCGATCAAGGATCAGGTGCCCGTCCCGGACAAGATTGAAACTCTGACTCACTACGGGATGCATCGGCATTTCACGGATGCGGGGTGTGTCCTTTTGTTTGGAGGTGGAATGAAGCGGGGTCATGTCCACGGGGTTACGGCTGAAGAACGTCCGTGCCGAACGTTAAAGGACCGTGTGGTGATCGAGGACTTGCATGCCTCCCTATACCGGGCGATGGGTATCCCGGCGCGGCTAGCCTACGAAATCGAGAAACGTCCGTTTTACGTCACCCGGGACGGCAGTGGCCGGCCGATCGCCCCGCTGTTTGCAAAGCCAGTCTGACCTAGCCCGACTTAGCGGATTCGCGACCTTGAAAATGAATTTTCGAGGATCGAATTTTTATAACTCATTGATTTCGAAGGGGGAGTTTCCGTCGAATCGCGCGAAAGTGGCTGTAGTACGGACCTACCCCCTTCCGGTTCCCCCCAGAGTTGGCGTATTCTCTGCGGCACATGTTTTTGCGCGCCTCAAATCGCAAGAAGAACGGCAAGACCCACACTTATTGGAGTATCGTCGAGAACCGCCGTCTGCCCGGAGATCGGGTCGTGC
>SIBK01000002.1 GCA_009695205.1 Pedosphaera sp.
AGCGACGCCACACGGGGGTGGAAGAAAGCAACCGCGCCCGCAGAGTGGGCAGGATTTGCCTCCCGCTTGATAGAGAGTCCAGACGCCGGAATTCACCGGTCGCTTCGAGAGTTGGGGGTGGTCTTCGGAGACGGCCGTGCTCTCACCGAACTAAAGAGTGTCGTCCTGGATCAAAAGGCGGACACCGGGAGCCGACGTGCCGCGTTAAAGACGCTGGTCGATAGTCCGGCGGAATGGCTCGTTCCCTTGCTTACGAAATCGGTGAGGGATTCGAGTCTGCAGACGGTGGCGCTTTCCGGCCTGCTGCAATTGGGCGACGCCGAGGCACTGGAGCTAACAATCAAACACTACCCGTCGGTGGTTCGCGAGGAACGTCCAACGTTGATCGCCGCCATGATCCGTCGTCCAGCCACAGCTCTCGGATTGCTCGAAGCAATCTCTCAGGGACGGATTCCCCGGGCGGATCTCACGCCGATTCACGCTCGACACGTGGCGAGTCTAAAGGATGAGGCGGTGACCCGGCGATTGACCGAAGTTTGGGGGGTTCTGCGTGGAAACGAGGCGGGGCGGGCGGCAACGATGAATCAAGTGCGTCGTCAAGTGGTCGAAGGAAACCCGCCTGCAGATCTGTCCCGCGGGCGACAGCTGTACAACCAGCTCTGTTTCGCGTGTCATCGCCTATATGGCGAAGGGGGACAACTTGGGCCAGATCTCACCGGTTCGGGCCGGGGCAATCTGGAATACCTGCTGGAGAACATTCTCGATCCCAATGCCGTGGTCCCTGCCGACTACCGTAATACCGTCGTGACGATGAAGGACGGCCGGGTTTTAAGCGGACTGGCCAATACGCAGAATGAGCGAACCGTGACTCTGCGAGGATCGCAGGAAATAGTCATTCTAGATCGACGAGAGATCGAATCACTCAAGCTGACGGAGCAATCGCTGATGCCGGAGGGCATGCTGGAGTCGTTGACCGGCGCGGACCGTCGGAATCTGCTGAGCTATTTGATGTTCGCCACGCAAGTCCCGCTGGGAACCGTCGAACTAAACAGAAAAGGAAATTGATTGAGAGCTATAACGTGTCGTACTCTAAACGCAAATACCTAGTTCACCCCCCATCGGATCACCCTTTCAACCCTTCTCCAACATGCAAAGTCAAAGCCGACTCTTCGTCGCATGTATTATCTCACTGGTTTCAGCCGCCGTCGGATTCATTGTGCGCGCATTCCTTGTGACTGAGTGGGGAGTGACCTTCAATCTGTCCGAAACCCAGATCGGATCAATTCAAGGGGCTGGCCTCTACCCGCAGGCGCTGAGCATTATTCTGTTTAGTCTTGTCATCGATAAACTCGGTTATGGCCGAACGATGGCTTTCACCTAGGTTGGACACGTGTTGTCGGCCATTCTCACGATGACGGCAACGGGTTACAAGGGTTTGTATCTTGGCACACTGGTGTTTGCCTTGGCTAATGGAGCGGTGGAAGCCGTGATCAATCCAATCACCGCTACTCTCTATTCACGAAGCAAGACCCATCACTTGAATATTCTGCATGCGGGTTGGCCCGGCGGACTGGTGATTGGCGGATTGCTCGCCATCGCCCTCGGTTCCTCGGGGGGCGACAACGCCTGGCGCTGGAAGGTCGCCCTCTATTTGGTGCCCACGATCCTCTACGGTTGGATGATGTTTGGGCAGAAATGTCCGATCCAGGAGCGCGTGGCCGCGGGGGTTTCGTACGCCGATATGCTCGGTGAATTTGGCTGGGCCGGATGCCTTATCGCCTGCACTTTCGGCGCGTACGGCATCGACGAAATTCTGCGTGTCTTCGGGATGCATCTCAATACAACGGCCATTTTGTTTGTGGCGCTTGTTCCCACGGCGATCTTCGCCTCCCGGATTCGCAAATTCGGGCACCCGATGTTTATCTTCCTCCTGCTTGTGATGATTTTGCTCGTGACGACCGAGTTGGGAACGGATAGCTGGATCGCGGCGTTGATGACGCCGGTGTTAAAGGAATTCGGATCAAACGCGGGCAATTGGGTGCTGATTTACACGTCGGCGATTATGTTTGTTTTGCGGTTCTTTGCGGGGCCAATCGTACATCGGATCTCTCCCTTGGGCTTGCTGGCGGTCTGTGCTGTCATTGCATCCATCGGACTTTTCTGGTTGGCCAATGCGGCACGGCGCCAATCGTAGTATTTCTGGCTGCCACCTGTTACGGATTTGGGAAGACATTCTTTTGGCCGACGACGCTGGGAGTGGTTTCCGAACAGTTCCCGAGAGGCGGTGCTTTGACATTGAACGCGATCGCTGGCGTTGGACTCCTTGCGGTAGGTGTCTTGGGTAATCCGCTGCTTGGAACCATCCAGGACAATTCTCTGCACCAGCGTGTGGTCGCAAAAAATCCGGCCTTGCACGCTAGAATTGCTGAACCTGTGCATTCCAAGTACGGCATGACGTATCAGGCGCTCGACAAGGGGAAAATCGCGATCCTTCCACAGGCGGAGACGCTTGAGATCGAAGGAATCCGCGCGGAGAACAACCAGAGCACACTCGCCAAGGTTGCGTTATTGCCGGCAATCATGTTTCTATATTACGTGGGCATCATCCTTAGATTTCGATCCCGCGGTGGCTATCGGCCTGTGGAACTCGCATGAGTGTTCACTTGAACTGCTTGGCTCATGAGCGGCTCCTGGGATGAGGATCAATTTGCCGACCACTCGCCGGAGGGTCCGGGTGTGAATGGACGGTTCCCGGACAAACCGGCACCGCGCTGAGTTTCTCAAGAAAACGCGAGCCCGCGTGGGTTTTTCAGCGTGAAGGCCAAGCCGGGACGGCTAGGCGTGGACTAATCGGGATGCGAGGTCGTTTTCGCCACCCACATCGGTCAATCGTTGTTCGCGCCCTTGGTGAAGATACGTGAGCTTTCGGTGGTCGAGCCCCAACAACGAGAGGATGGTCGCATGAGCGTCGTGCATGTGGACCTTGTCTTCCACTGCGCGCAGACCGACTTCGTCGGTGGCGCCAATGATTTTCCCACCTTGTATACCGCCGCCGGCCATCCACAGGGTGAAGCCGTTGGGATTATGATCGCGCCCGTTGGGACTTTGTGACGTAGGTGTTCGACCAAATTCGCCTGACCACACCACGATCGTTTGTTCCAACAAACCCCTGGCGTCCAGATCATGAAGTAATGCAGCGATCGGACGATCCACTTTGCGGGCCTGCCGAAACGTCCCATCGTACGCATCATCGTGGTGGTCCCAGTCTTTGCTATCGCCGCTGCCGGAGATGACTTGGACGAATCTCACTCCACGTTCCACCAACCGTCTCGCAATCAAGCAGCGCGTCCCGAAGTCACGAGTCTTGTCGTCGTCCAAACCATATAACTGCCGGGTCGCAGTGGATTCCTGGGTGATGCCGACGGCTTCGGGGGCTGCTGTTTGCATGCGGAACGCCAGTTCGTAGGCCGCAATTCGGGAGTCGAGCTCCGGCGATGCCACGAGAGTTTGTTCGGCGTGTCGCTGATTGAACCATTGTGAGAGGTCGAGAACCTTTCTTTGGGTCACGCTGGAGATTCCCTTAGGTCGATCGAGGTAAAGAATCGGCGTGCCTTGGGATTGGATGGGCGCGCCTTGATAGATGGCGGGAAGGAAACCATTTCCCCAACACGGCGTACCGCCCTTCAGTTTTCCGTCGGGTTCGGTGAGGACCACCATTGCCGGAAGATTGTCCGCCTCCGAGCCGAGGCCGTAGGTAATCCAGGCGCCAATGCTTGGATACCCCATTCGCGATTGGCCTGTTGTCAAAACGTATTGAGCTGGGGAGTGGTTAAAGGCGTCATGATAACAGCTGCGGATAACGGCCAGCTTGTCAGCATGCAATTGCAGGTGGGGGAACGATTCAGAGATGGGTATCCCTGATTGACCACATCTTTGGAACTTCATTTTCGTTCCGAGCAACGGCTGCTTGGTGATATCCGTAAACTGGGCGGCAATTGTTCCAAAACTTGCCGGCAACCGCTGTCCATTTAGTTGGGTCAGCAACGGCTTGGGATCAAACGTCTCCATCTGGCTTGGCCCGCCGGCCATCATCAGAAAAATGACCGACTTGGCTTTCGTCGAAAAATGTGGGCGTCGTGCGAGGAGGGGATTGGCGGGCTGGATGTTTGACGCTGGGAGAGTCGCGGCCAGGCAATCTTTCTCGAGAAGATCGAGAAGAGCCCAGGCGCCCATTCCGCATCCGGTCTGAGCGAGCCAATGTCGACGTGAAATCATCGGGTTAGAATAAAAAAGCTTATTGAATGAAGATTAATTCGTTCGTGTTGAAAACAGCGAGGCAAAGATTTTCGAGAACGGGCCAGCATTCTTCGGACACGTTCGCGGATGGGCTGATATTTGATTCGGCGAAAAATCGAAGGACCTGCTCCAGTTCTTCCCGCGCGATCCCCCGGCCATAGGTGTGCCTCCACATCCGCCGAATCAAATCCTCGTAGCTACTGTCGCGTGACTCCTTCAGGAGCCGTTCGGCGAAAGCGCGGGCCTGGTCCTGGAACGTTCGGCTATTCAGAAGTGTCAACGCCTGATTGGGAATCGTGGTGATGTCGCGGACGCCACAGCTCGAAATATTGTCGGGCAGATCAAAGGCGCTCAGCACCGGAAAGCGAAAAGATCGACGAATCAATAGATAAACGGCTCGGCGACTAGACTCCTCGGCTGTGCTTTCAGGCCATTTAAGAAAATTGCCGATTTGCTCCTGCTCATCCAGCGGCGGAGCCATCGACAGGCCGCCCATTTCCGTGTTCAACGTTCCGGAGATGCTTCGCATTGTATCCCAGATGATCTCGGCCTCGAGCCGGCGGGGCTGGAATCGGGAAAAAAGGCGATTGCCAGGATCGCTTGCAAGTATTTCGGGGTCCCCTGCCGACGCCATTTGATACGTGTTCGAAATGAGGATCAAGCGGTGAAGTCTCTTCAGGCTCCACTCCATTTCAAGAAACTCCGAGGCAAGCCATTCCAGCAATTCGGGATGAGTCGGGCGTTCGCCGCGAATGCCAAAGTCATTGGGCGTTCGAACAAGGCCGGCGCCGAAATGCCACTGCCAAATCCGGTTGACGATCACGCGTGCCGTGAGGGGATTTTCAGGTTGGGCAATCCAGTGAGCCAGTTCACTCCGCCAACGGTTCGGTTCGGTTCCCGCCTTCAGGGACGCCGCCAATTTCAACGGAAAGCCGGGTGGCACTTTCTCACCGGGCTTCTCCAATTCGCCACGCGCGAGCAAGCGAATCTCGAGCAATTTTTCGCGATGTCCCAGCACGCGCACGGGTATGGCCGAGTCCGTGTCGAGATTTCGAAGGCCAATCTCGCTACGAAACCGGCCGGTGTCTTCAAGATACGAATCCGGCTTTGTCGGATTCCGGTTTTCTTGGCCCAGTCGGATCAGGAATTGACGCTGCTCCTTTGGGTTTTCCAGTTTGGCGAAAGTTTGCCGCAGTTCAGATTCTTTCTCATGGAGGTCCAGTGTCCGTTTGCCGATCTCAATCAAAAGCTCGTCGAGACTTCCCTTCGACGAGGATTCGGCATTGCGATTCAACGGCTCTGCCGCCATCTCCGCGGCTTTGTTCCGGTATCGGTCCAACGCGTTCAGAAGAGCTGAGTGGCGGTCGGACACCTCAACTCTCCGACTCAGGTCTTTGTCGCGGCGGATATGGAAGTCGCCGATCTGTTTCAACAGTTTCTGTCGCTCGGTGGGATTGAGCTCCCGTCGAGCGCGAAGTCGCACCTGTTCCATTTCATGTTCTTGCAGCGTGTTGTTGAGAGAAGCCCGCCCACCCGGTTTTCTTATTCCATTGACGACATCAAACTGATCGCTGGCCGAAAACATTGCCTGCAAGCCGAAATAGTCTTTTTGAGAGATCGGATCGTATTTGTGATCGTGGCAGCGGGCACACCCCAGGGTCATTCCTAGAAATGCTGAACCCGTTGTGTCGACAGCATCTGTTAAATGATCGTATTCGAGTTTGCCGGGGACCATGCCCGATTCCTGGAGAACAGGCCCAACCGTGTAGAATCCCGTTGCGATCAACGCCTCCCGATTGTCCGGATACAGTTCATCGCCCGCAATCTGCTCGCGAACAAATTGATCGTAGGGTTTGTCGGTGTTGAACGATTGGATGACGTAGTCGCGAAAGCGCCATGCATGAGCGAAAAACAAATCGGTTTCGAATCCTCCTGAATCCGCGTAGCGAGCGATGTCGAGCCAATGACGACCCCACCGTTCTCCGTAGCGCGGCGACGCCAGCAATCGGTCGACAAGTCGTTCGTAGGCGCCGGGAACTCGGTCTTTCACAAACGCGGCGACCTCTTCGGGTGTCGGTGGCAAGCCCAACAGATCGAGTGTTATACGTCGAATAAGCGTTTCCGGCGCCGCCAGAGGCGCCGGCCGGATTCGAGCGTTTTCGAGTTGATGCAAAATAAAGGCATCAACCGGTGACTTAACCCATGCCCGTCTTGCTGTGTCGGGCAACGGTGGGCGCCGAACGGGGACGAATGCCCAGTGTTCTGAGTACTCGGCTCCCTGGTGAATCCACCCCTGGATCAACCGAATCTCATCCGTACTCAAACGAGGACCTTTTTCGGAAGGCGGCATCCGGTCGTCCGGATTGCTTGTAGTAATCCGACGGAAGAGTTCACTTTGGTCAGGCCTTCCGGGGACCACTGCGGCGCGTCCCTCCCGAACGGTGGTCGCGCCTTCGCGTTGATCCAGCCGAAGATGAGCTTTCCTGACGCTGGAATCCGGGCCATGGCACCCAAAACACCGGGATGTCAAGATGGGAAGAATCTGGCGGCCGAAATCGACCGTTTCGGATCGGGCAGATTGGACAGAAGCAGCGCCGAGCAGGTGTGCGAACACGAGCACACAACCCCATTGGATTCGGGATGGAAGTTCCGTGAATCCAGGAATCGCAACCCTATGAAGGAGGCAGGCGCTCGATGTCACTCGTGAATTTGGCAGGGCCAGCCGAGCCGGCCAACGACCCGGCCCAATATAACCACTGCCAAACTCGTTCTGACAATCCGCAAATCGAGATCAGGGAATTTCAGCACTGCACCCAGACTCACTGTCATCCTATGGGAATCTCCAATGGGAATCTCTGTGAAGTCTGCAGAAACCGATGGCCGCGCAACCGTTTCACTGCGGGTAGCTAGATCCTTCCGATAATCGCGTCGAATTCCTTATCGATGAACGCCTGCATAGTCTCGGTGCGAACGTTGCCGGCGGCGCCCAGTTCCGTCAGCATGTGCAACGCCTGTTGTTCTGTCTCGGCATCAACGATCAATACACCGTCGTATTGGCCCATCGTCCAGTACTGGGCGACAATTCGGACGCCTGTCTTTTCGGCGAGGCGATCGAAGCTGTGAGCGCGCTTGGTGGATTTCTGAATGTTCGTGGCTCCCTGTTCCGTGAACGTGAGCAGTGTAATGTATCTGGCCATAATGAACCCTTTTGTTGAGTAACTCTGATGTGTTAACGTTGTAAGCAGGGCCAACTGTTCGCGGAAATCCGGCCGGTAAGAGAACCACTCAATCCTGACAGAGGCCTTCCGTACTTCGTTTAAAGCGACCACAATTCGACCGCTCAAAACCCTCCGTGAATTGCTCAAGCCTTTGCAATTCTTGCATCTTCACCCCAGGCAGGCAAAGCAGAGGTGGGAGATCGCGGCTCGTATTCCTATGGAGCCAGTGGAATGTACTTTTCGATCGCCAGCAACTGTCGCTTCCTGTCGAGGCCGCCCGCGTAGCCGGTGAGACGACCGTCACTGCCCACGACACGATGGCACGGGATGAGAATTGAGATTGGATTGCGGCTGGTGGCGGTTCCTGCCGCTCGAACGGCCGAGGCGCTTCCGATTTGATCCGCTAGTTGGGAGTAGGTGATGACTTCGCCGTAGGGAATATCCTTCAAAGCCTTCCAGACCCGCTCCTGGAATGAAGTGCCGTCGGTGTGAATCGGGATATCGAAGGATTTTCTTTTTCCGCGAAAGTATTCGTCCAACTGACGGTCCAGAGCGTGAAGCAAGGGTGGTATTGCGGATCGGATGAGGCCGTTCATTGGGGGCGCCTGCGCAACGACTGCGGGGGGCGGGCCGCCCGGGTGATTCTCAAAGTAGAGGCCGGTGAGATTTGAGCCGTCCCACGCGACGAGGAGCCGGCCGATTTGAGTTTCGAGATGGGTATCGTGGGTCACGTGAATTTCTGCCCTCAGCCACCGATACAGCTCATGGTGCGAGCAGGTTGAACGAAATCGGGTTGCCCAATGCGGTGTCCGGCCTCCTTATGGACGACGATTCTCAGCAGTTCGTCGCGCAGATCGTCGTCGGTGGCGCCCCCGCGCAAGAGAGGGCGGAGGTCGTGCTCGTGGATGCTGAAGAGGCACGTGCGGATCTTGCCGTCGGCTGTGAGTCGAAGCCGATTGCAGTGGCCGCAAAAGGGTTCGGTTACGGGTGCGATGATTCCAATTTCGCCTCGGCCATCGGTGAACCGCCAGCGTTTGGCAGTTTCCGAAGGGTTCGCGGACGAATCGATGGGCGTTAGATCGAATCGATTTTTCAGGCGTGCGAGAATCTCCCTGCCAGGCACCACCAAATCCCGCTGCCACGCCCGGCTGGAATCCAGAGGCATGAATTCGATGAATCGAAAGATAAGGTTGCGTTCGCGTGCGAAACCTCCGAGATCCTCGATTTCGTGATCGTTCAACCCCCGAATCATCACTGCGTTCACTTTGATAGGATCGAATCCAGTTCGACGCGCAAGATTGATTCCGTCCAGTACGCCCGCCAGTCCGTCGCGGCCGGTCATCTTCTGAAAATTCACTGGATTGAGGGAATCCAGACTGAAACTGATTCGATGCAATCCGGCGGCTCGAAGTGAATCCGCTTTATTGGCGAAAAAGAACCCATTGGTGGTCATGGCGAGGTCGCGAACCCCGGGGATTCGGGCAAGTCTCGCGACCAAGTTCTCCACACCGTTGCGCAACAGCGGTTCCCCGCCAGTGACTCGCAATTTTTCGATGCCGAGACTCACGGCGACCCGAGCGACCTTTTCAATTTCCTCGAAGGTGAGCAGCTCCGCTTTGGGTTTCCACTGACGATGAATCGGTATTGTGGGCAACCCGACGGCGGCAACGGCTGGATTCCTAAAGCGGGATTGGTAGAAATTGGCAGCCTCCTCCGTCTCGGGAAGGCAATACACACAGCGAAAGTTGCACCGGTCAGTGATGCTGATGCGCAGGTCGCGTAGGACACGACCGTGCGAGTCTACCAGGAGAGCAGAGCTGGGCGGAGATTGGCTCATTTCGAGGGCGGAGCGGGTTCGATGACCCGTGCGCGCCCTTGTGTGTCGAGTTCTACCTTGAGGGGCGCTGCGCCGCTCGCGGCGTTGGTTGAACCAGGCCGTCGGATACCTTGCTGGAGCAATGCGCCACCCTTGAGGTCCGTGCCGGTGATGCCGCGGCGGATGAAATCCAGGCGGCGCGCGATGCTGAGTTCCTCCCGCAGTTTCTTCACCTGATCGCGAAGGACGACGAGATCCTTGAATTTCTTTTCCAAGTCGGCCTTCTCCGTCTGGAGCCTCCTCAGTTCCTTGAGCAATGTGGCCCGATCGCCTTCGCTTGCGGTCAGCTTGCGTTGGGTCTCACCAATTCGCGTCTCGAGGTTTGTGATGGAAGTGTTTAAGTCTCCCATTTTCTTGGTCAAATCCTCACGCTGACCTTCGAGACCGGCGATATGATGATCCCGTTTTTGGATCTCGGCGGCTGCGGTCACCGCTTCGGCTTCTTTTTGTACAAGCCGTGTTTCCGTCATGGAAAGTTTGTTTGAGTACAGTTCCACCTCGGCCCCTCGCTGGGTGAGGTTCCCCTCCAAAACTAGGTTCACCTTCCGGAGTTCGCTCAATCGTTCGGTTAATTCCAGGACCTGATTCGAATAAGTATTGATCGTGGCGGCTGACTGCCGGTGGTCTGCGGTTGCCGATCGGCTAGAAACGATCAGAGCAACCGCCAGCCCCACGGCTGTCAGGATTGCCACGACGGAGAGGATACGAGCATTCATTTGAGTGGGAAGCTACGTCAGAATGGGGAGGAGACAAGTATTGGGCGAGAAAATGGAGAAGAATTTTCACCCGTCAATTTCCGCTCGCGATGAATGGCATCTAGCCCGAAGCTTTGCCGATGTTTTCGCGGTCCACCGTTTTCTGGGTCGTGGCGCTAGGATTGACGCTTGGAGAGTTTGCCATCGGTCGGGCGCTTTCGCCACCGATGATTGATGAGTTTGCCGATGTGCGTCTGCCGGGGCAGGTGGCCGGGAGTACCGCCAATTCCGGGGGGGGCCGCCTCGTTCTGGACCAAGCGGGCACACTCGCGATCGAAGGAGGCTCCTTGCGGTTGCCGCCTCCATCCACCAACGCTTGGGGGTTTCAGGGAATCAGCTATGGGCCTTTTTCGGTTGTGCCCGGACTCTCTATGGCCGCCCGTATCCGTTTAGGGGACGTGCTGATCTGGGATGAGCGGGATTCCGCGCGGCTGGCTGTCGGGTGGTTCAGTGACGTCGCCCCTGTAAATCCGAGAGTGGATTCGCTCGCGCTAATCCTGGGTCAGAGTTTGGGAGGCAGGCGGGGGGCTCTCTACGCTTCGGGACTGGATCTGCACGTCCCTGTGGTCGACCCGGTCATGCAGTTGGACATGCAGATTGTGGCTGTCTGTCGCAATGAAAGTGTCATGTTGTATGCGGCGTCCGTGTGGGGTGCGCGCGGGCTGAGCCCTTATCCTGCAATGCGACCGGTGGCGATTTTGCCGCTGGATCCGGCGCGGTTATTCGCCGGCATACACCAGCGCTCTCAACGAGACACCAACCACGCAACGCTCGTCGATGGGATTCGCGTCGCGATTGTGCCCGAGTGGGCCGACTGGAGTGGCACGGCTGCGTGGTCCGATATCCGCGGAGCCGGAGCTGCTAAACTCTCGTTCCGCCCCACCAACACGCCTCCCGCGATGGGTGCCCCCGAATTGATTGGAACATGGACGCGGGTCACCAGCCAGCTCTACTCGCCGGCCGGCTTGATAACAGCGCGGGTGGAAAGCGAAGGCAACCCTGGCCGTATCGCATTCATTTTTCGGGCGATAGACGGATTCAATCATTGGCGTCTGGAACTGGACGGTGCGGCGGCCCGGCTGATTCGGGTGGTACGGTCACACGAATCCGTTGTCGCGGAAAATAGGAATGCGGCGTTGACGTCAGGCGTTTCCCATCGGATTTGGGTGACGGACGACGGAACGTTCATACGGGTCTGGCGTGACAAAGAGATATTGCTCGGAATTACGGATACAACGTGGGCGGATGGAGTTGAGGTGGGATTTGCGGCGGCTGCGGGCGGGGGGCTCCGGTTGCATCACTTCGAGGCCCACCTGAGAGAAATCCTAATCGCGTCGGGTCTGCGCCTGGGCGAGCCGTATCAGCGCAGGGGGGTGCAGGTGGTCCTTAAAGATAACTTTGCCGGCGCGGCGAATTCTTTGATCGGAAGGAAAGTCTCGACGGCGGCGGTCTGGGAACGGCATGGAGGCCCCGAACCGGATGAAATCGAGCTCACTGGCGCCGGCGCCGGGCGTTGCAATCACGAAAACTCAGCGGTTTTGACCTTCCTGCTGCCCTGGTCTCATCCCGAGTTTGCGGATGTTTCTGTTGAGGTGATTCCTCCGGCGCCTCCGGCAGAAGGGCACGCAGGAGTTGCTCTCTGGCAGAATGATCAGAATTTCCTCCTCGGCGGTTTCGACACTCCATCAAATCGCTACGGGGTTTGGTGTGTGCGCGACGGCCGTTGGACGCCGGTCGATCTCGGCGTGCCGACCATCCCGCTCGGAATGCCCCATCGGATCCGTCTTTCGTGTAACGGCGACGATTTCGCGGTTTGGCAGGACACTACGGCGCTCGTGGTGGGACGAATTCGGGACTACTTTCCGGGGGGGCCAGCCCTGCGCATTCGTAGGGTGGGAATTGGGCTGACTCGTTTTGAAAGAAAGGGGGACCAGGGAACCTTGTTTCGAAATTTCGAGGCCCGTTGGTCAGCGGAGAATGCGCCGGTGGGTCCACCGTTATCGGATTGGAAGCGTCCCGGAAACGGGCGGCGCGGCGCGCTGGCAGTGCCCATCCATCTGCAGGAGCCTGAGGGCGGAGTGGGTGAATTCGGAGGTCCGCCTCCCGGGCAGCATCCAACGCCTGGCATCCCGGAGAAACGCCCGGAGCCCCGATCCTTCCATCCGAAGAAATTCTGAAAGCAGGAAATCCTCATCGCATCCAGATCAACGCCTTTAGAATTCCACCGAATATTCGAGGCAATCGAAGGATGCGCGAAGGTTGTGCGAGCATTCGGACAAGCCATTCCACTCCGAGCGCGTGCACCCAGATCGGTACATAGGGTGCAAACCCAAAAATCGCGTCAATGCTGCCCCCTGCCGGCAAAATAAGGGTATGTGGAAGCCGGCGAGCGAGCCCTTCCGCAAGCTGGTCTTGCCGTGGGCTGTTTTGGCAAAGGATGACGAACTTCGGGTTGTGTCTCACCACTCGATCTTCGATTTCTGCCTGAGGCATTTCGTTTTCGAAACCAGAGTACCGTTTGATACCGGAAGGGAGATGATCGAGGACCTTCGTTTTCGTGCCCCAAACGACAATTGCTTCTGGGTTTCCGTTTTTTAGAATCCGATTTACCAGATCGACTCCACGCACGCCTGTCGCTCCCCAGAATCGTGGAATCATCTTCAGTCCGATTCCATCCACAATTCCCTGGCGTAGGCGCATTCCAATCGGAGATAGATGCCAGACGGCCAGGGGGTTGAAGGAGTAAAGAATTCCCTCGTGTGGCAGATCGACGACGGGCTGCCAACGCAGAAGCCAGCGGAGGAGTTTGATGTTTCTGTTAGCGAGTCGAACGAGCTCAGAATTTGAGCGATTCCTATGAAAGCGTAAGTAAGATTCAAGCTTTTCAACTTTTTGAGTGGCTTCAACCGGAATGCCTCGGCGCGTAGCCATCAA
Organism: Pedosphaera sp.; assembly: GCA_009695205.1. Classification (GTDB taxonomy): domain Bacteria; phylum Verrucomicrobiota; class Verrucomicrobiia; order Limisphaerales; family UBA9464; genus SIBK01. Next base: position 13,080 of record SIBK01000002.1, read on the forward strand.
GTAGATGTGAAATCGATCGGTTCCAATCCGGCTCGCTGTTACTGGAACTCTCAAAATATCGGCGTGACCGATGCCTTCAAAGTGACGCGAATTTCCCTGAGCATCAAAAGACAAACCGCAATGAGGAGTGAGGAGCTCAGTCCAATCCGCCCCGTTTATCACCCGTGCGAAGCGAGGCGCGGTGCCATCTCTGGAAACCCAAGGCATGCGCCAGGCGACAAGATCCAAGAGGAGGCCTTCAACGCGAGAGAGCGGTCCCACCCCTTGAGAGAGAGCAATCGTCGGTTTTAAGAGGAGGCGACTGAAGATCAGAAGGGATAAGTAAAAGTAGAAGCTTCTTCGCGAAGACTGAGATTGAAAAAGATTTCCCCCGCCAAAGACGATCGCGACAGATCGAGTGGCTTCTAAGAAATCTTTGAAAGCCCGGTGGCCCAGTCGCTTCCCAGAATGTTGAGTCACGATCCGACCGGCTGGATAAATGCGACGGAAAGCGTCCTGAATCGCCCGGAGTGTAAGTTCGTCTCCGTAGTTATTGTGTCCGAAGTAGCCAACCACAAGGACACGAGGATGCCTCATTGCTTCTCCGCTCCCTTTAACAGAATTTGGATGATTTTTTCGGCCGCATAGCCATCCCCGTACGGATTGACGGCTCGAGCCATTTCCGCGTAGGCGGCTTTATCATCCAAGAGCTGGCTCGCCTCACGGACGATACGGCTCGCATTTGTTCCAACAAGTCTAAGTGTCCCCGCTTTCACCCCCTCCGGGCGCTCGGTCACTTGGCGCAGAACGAGGGTTGGTATCCCAAAAAAGGGCCCTTCCTCCTGAATACCTCCCGAGTCGGTGAGAATCAGCGCGGCGTGTTTCATCAAATGGACAAGCGGCAGGTAGTCCAATGGCGGGAGCAGTGTGATATGTTCCACACGGTTGAGCAATCGGTTGGCAGGTTCCTGTACATTGGGATTCAAATGAACCGGGTAAACGATTTCTACATCCCCTCGCTTTGCAAGTCTGATGAGTGCATTGCAAATCGCTTCCATCGGTTTTCCAAAATGTTCACGGCGATGAGCCGTGACGAGAATGAGTCTTTTCTTCCTTAGCTTGAGTTGTGTGAGGAGATGGACTGTTTGCCTGGGCGCTCTTTGTTTTGATGCGAATTTCAAAGCGTCAATGACGGTGTTGCCTGTAACCATAATACTGCGTTCATCAATTCCTTCACGCAGCATGTTTTGCTTCGCCCATTGGGTTGGCGCAAAATGAAAATCGGCTGTTACCCCGGCAACGCGGCGGTTGATCTCTTCAGGGAACGGTTGCCATTTGTCGTACGTGCGGAGTCCTGCTTCCACATGACCGAATTTGATTCGGTGATAATACGCAAGCAACGATGTAATCGCAACGGTGGTGGTATCGCCTTGCGCCAACACCCAGTCCGGTTTGAAATCCGCGAAGACCGGTTCGAGGCGTGTGAAAATCGATGCGCTGAGTTGCGCGAGAGATTGATTCTCGCGCATCAGGTCCAGATCATAGTCCGGCTCGATGTCAAATAAGCTCAAGACTTGATCGAGCATTTGACGATGTTGTGCGGTGACACAGACGCGCGACTCGACGCCTGCTGTTCGCGCGAGCAGGCGGGCAATAGGCGCCATTTTCACAGCTTCAGGCCTCGTACCAATGACGGAGAGAATTTTCAATTTGTATGTTGCGATTTGTTATCGCCGAGACTGGATCGTTGAAAGCGCGGATTCTTGCGCGCTTCAGGGATCCATTCAATTGTAGAGCCGAGAACGATACGCGCCTTCGCTGTCTTCGCAATTTCTTCTGGAATGAATTGATTCTCAACCCATTTTATCCCCCCGCACTCACGGAGAGAAGGGCGGGAAAAGTGCCCGGACGGCTCCGGAACGTTGTCCGAGGCGAATTGCCGCCCCGGACGCTCGCTCTCCGGAGCGGGGTTGTGAGGGGGCTTGAGGGGAGTGGAATTCGGTTTGACAAAATCACTTTGTATTGCAAAGTCGGCGCATGGAAGCACTCGAAGCTCAGGGGCACTTGCAGGTGATCCGTACGCTGATGGAGCGTGCCGTGTTATATCGGCGAGCCCTTGCCCCCACCGCTCTGGCCGCTGGGATTATCGGGACATTGGCGGCGCTGATCGGCGTCGGCTGCATTCAGGGATCACCCGGTCAATTCATCGTTTTCTGGCTGGGAGCCGCGGGGGTCGCTCTTGCTTTGGCTGCAGTGATCATCCGACGTCAGGCCTTGCGAGAGGCGGAGTCCTTTTGGTCCCTTCCAACCCGGCGGGTGGTATCCGCGTTGTGGCCACCCCTGGCTGGCGGGGTTTTGAGCGCCGGCGCGCTCTACGCACTTCCGACGGCGGGGGCGATGCTTCCGCTAATCCTTCCTCCGGTCTGGATGGTGTTCTATGGCTGCGCGATGCAGGCCGCGGGGTTCTTCATGCAGCGGGGAATCCGCCTGCTCGGGTTGGCCTTCATTCTGATCGGCGCGGTCTGGCCGTTCGTGGAATCAGCAATGCAGGAGTGGATGCCGCCGTACACGATTGGCCATTCATCGATGGGATTGATGTTCGGTGTGGGCCATCTTGCCTACGGTGCCTACTTGCGGCTGACTGAACCGAAGGCGGACGCGTGAATGCCGCCTCATTCCTCCAACTGGACCGGGTGATCCATGAACGGGGCCGTCTGGCTATCATGTCCCTGCTGGCGGCGACGGAGGAATTGCCATTTATCGAGATCCGCGATGCGTTGGAAATGACGGACGGGAATGTGACCACGCATCTCCGCACCTTGCAGGAGGCGGGGTACATCGCGGTGACGAAATCGTTCCAAAAGGGACGTCCACACACAACGGCCGCCCTGACCGGACCGGGACGAAGGGCATTTCGGCAACACGTGGATTTGCTGGCGCGAATTGTGGAACAGGCGCGGAGCAGGCCCGCCAAAAGGCAGAATGCCGCTTCCGGCGGCCGTCTGCACCCGCAGTCCTAACGGCAGTTTGAACATTTTGAAATACTCACTGCTCTGACACTTTGCATTACAAAGTAGATCTATCAAAAAAACTCCCATGACGATTCATAGAGCTCAACATTGGGGGATGTGTTTTGGAGTACGCGATGCCGTCGCGCTTGCGCGCGCCGAGGCCGGTCGAGGGCCCCTCACGGTCCTCGGGGACCTGGTGCATAACCCGGCGGTGATCGAGGATCTGCAGCGCCGCGGAGTGATCACGGAACGTCGACTCGATGCGGTTGCCACCGAGCGGGTGATGGTCACGGCTCACGGGACATCCGACCGTACCCTCGGAGCGTTACGGGCGCGGGGGCATCAGGTCCTCGAAGCCACCTGTCCTCTCGTTCACCATGCCCATAAAGCCCTGGCGGATTTGGTGCACGATGGATGTCATCCGGTGGTAATCGGGCAACGGAATCACGTCGAAGTGCTCGGTATGACAGGGGACTACGACACGTTCGACGTGGTGTTGACCGGAGAGGATGTGGAGCAGTTGATGGCGCGGCCGCGATTCGGAGTCGTGTCCCAGACCACGCAACCACTGGACCGGGTGCGATACCTGGTGGCGCTAATCAAGAAGCGGTTTCCGGAATCGGAGGTGATCACTCGTGACACGGTGTGCCGTCCGACGCGCGAGCGCCAGTCGGCTGCGGGAGAATTGGCTCGAAATTCCGACGTGGTTGTGGTTGTGGGTGGGACGCACAGCAACAACACTCGCGAATTGGCGGCGACCTGTTCACGGTGGTGCGCGCGGGTTCATTGTGTGCAAAATGCTGATGGCATTGAGCCGGGGTGGTTTCGCGAGGAGGATCGGGTTGGGTTGACTGCGGGAACGTCGACTCCGGATGAAGTTTTTCAGGCGGTCGATGCTCGATTGGAAGGCATTGCGTCAACGTTGCGGACTGAAAATTTAAAGGAATACGGCACTCCTACGGAGTTCCTCGGTGTCCTCACACGATGATCGCGGAGCAAGACCGGGAAAGCATTGAGGGGCGGTGGTCCGCACGGTACGCTCGACGTCGTGTCCGATTCGTTAGTAGTCAATGAGATCTACCTGAGCCTGCAAGGCGAGAGTACGTTTGCGGGGCTTCCGTGCGTCTTTGTCCGACTCACGGGGTGCAATTTGCGCTGTTCCTACTGCGACACCGCCTATGCGTTCACCGAGGGCCGGCGGCGGCCGATCGATGAGATTGTTGCCGAGGTGAAGCGATTCGCTCAGCCGTATGATGGGCGCGAAAGCGCGGAGCGTCTTCCAGTGGTCGAACTAACGGGTGGGGAGCCGTTGCTGCAGCCGGCTGCCGCAGGGCTGATGCGCCGATTATGTGACGACGGCTTCACCGTGTTGGTCGAAACGAGTGGCGCCCATGATATTTCGAAACTCGATCCGCGCATTCGCCGGATCATGGATCTCAAGGCTCCCAGCAGTGGGGAGTCCGCCCGCAACCGGCTCGAAAACATTTCCGATCTGCGCCCGACTGATGAGGTTAAATTTGTGCTCGGCACCCGGGAGGATTACGCGTGGGCGAAAGAAATGATGGCGGACTACGGACTGGAGCGACGGTGCCCGTTGCTGTTTTCCTGGGTTTCGCCGCTCACGACTCATCAGCGCGACAATTCATTGAAAGCCGTACCGAATGGGCAGACGCCCATGAATCGCAAAGAACTGGTGGAGGCGGTCATCGCGGACCGATTGCCGGTACGGTTTCAGCTGCAGATGCACAAGTTCATCTGGCCGCCGGACGAGCGGGGTGTTTGACAATGACTGGCCATTCGAAACGGACACTGGAGACATTGCGGAATTTTGAATCCCGCAACGTGACTTTCATAGATCCCGACGGCTCGTGGCCGATCGTCTGGGAGCGAGCTCAGGGAACATACGTATGGGACGCGGACGGCCGCCGGTATTTGGATCTCACGGCAGCCTTTGGTGTGGCGGCGGCCGGACACGCGAATCGGAGAGTGGTGCGCGCGGGGCAGCGGCAGATGCCGATCTTGTTGCATGCAATGGGGGATGTTCACCCGCACCCGTTGAAGGGGGAGTTGGCGAAGAGGCTTTCGGAGCTGACGTTTGGCCGTTGGACCGCCGGTTCGAGGCGGCCGACCCACGGAAAAGTCATCCTGGGCAATTCGGGATTTGAAGCGGTGGAAGCGGCTTTGAAGACCGCACGTCTCGCCACAGGCCGCCCGGGGGTGATTGCTTTCGAGGGTGGGTATCACGGGCTTGGCTATGGGGCGTTGAACACCACGCATCGGGGACACTTTCGTGATCCGTTCCGTGATCAACTGCGCGAGTTTGGATTCTTCGTTCCTTTTCCGACAAACTCACCCCTACTCAAAGCCATGGACAAAAAGATCCGTCACTTGGCGATCAAGGGCCGGGTGGGGGCAATCCTGGTGGAACCAATCCAGGCGCGGGGTGGAATTCGGGTTCCCGTCCCGGGTTTCCTGAAACGTATTCGGCAGCTGGCCGACGACCTCGGTTGTCTATTGATCCTCGACGAAATCTATACTGGGTTTGGACGAACGGGAAGCTGGTTCGCGACGGAGCATTCCGGGATTGTTCCAGATCTCATCTGCCTGGGGAAGGGGTTAACCGGAGGATTCCCACTATCGGCGTGCGTTGGGCGTGCGGACCTCATGGATGAGGCCTGGCCGGAATCGACGGGTGAGGCCATCCATACGAGCACATTTCTTGGGCACCCCGTCGGCTGTGCGATGGCACTTGCTCAAATTGCGGAGATTCAGCGGAGAAATTTGGTCGGGCGCGCGCAGCATATCGGCGATTTTTTCCGGAGAGAACTTGTAGAAAAACTGGCCGGTGACTACGCGTGGGGCACTGCGCGAATCCCGGGGGTGGGACTTATGTTAGGTGTGGAACTGGTTGATCGACGAGACCGGCCCGCGACGGAGTTAGCCCTTCGATCGATGAAATCCATGTTGCAACGGGGATTCATACTGCTGCCCGAAGGTGAACACGGGAACGTATTGGCATTGACCCCTCCGTTGACGATTTCACGGGTCGAGGTGAAATCCGCCATCAAGGCATTGTCCACGGTGCTGCGTGAATTGGAGGCGTCATGACCCTGACTGAAATGAAGCAGGTACTGCGGCAGCATGATCTCCGGCTAACGAAATCACTGGGTCAGAATTTTCTACATGATGGAAATCAGTTGCGGAAGATCGTGGCCGCAGCGGAGCTAAGGGCGGATGACACTGTGTTGGAGATCGGGCCTGGACTTGGGCCCTTGACGGAGTTGTTGTTGAAAGGTGCGGCGAAGGTGCTGGCAATCGAGAAGGATGCCCGGTTGGTTCCGCTCCTGCGCGAGCGCCTTTCGGCGGCGACTTCGCTGGAGTTGGTTGAGGCCGATGCTCTCGAGTGGCTGCGATCAGAACCTCGGAGTTGGGCCGGATGGAAGCTTGTGGCCAACCTCCCGTACTCTGTGGGATCCCCGATCCTAGTGGAACTTGCCCAGGCAAAGCAGCCACCGGACAGGCTTGTTGTGACCTTGCAATGGGAGGTGGTGCGTCGCATCAAGGCGGCTCCGGCAACCGATGATTACGGACTCCTCACGCTGCTGCTCCAGCTTCGATACGAACCAACCGACTGGTTTCGGATCCCGGCCTCCTGCTTTTTTCCACCGCCCGACATCGATTCGGCCTGCGTGACGCTTGTACGACGGACTCGACCGTTCTTGGAGGCATCGCTGGAGAGCCGTTTTGAAAAGATAGTCCGAAGAGCCATCTCTCAGCGACGGAAGCAGATGTTCAAGCTCTTGCGAGAGGATTGGCCGGTTGAATTGCTCACGGACGGATTTCGGGCGGCGGCCATTCCACCGAACGTCCGTGCGGAATCGGTGTCGGTGGAGCAGTTCGCCCTTTTAACGAAATTCCTTGCGCGATGATATTTCTCGACCCGCGGCTAGTGCAAAGATTGCTTTGACTGATTGCCGTCGGTGCGCTGGCATGTCCGCACCATGAATTCTCATCTCCCCTTCGCGTTACTCTTGACCGCCGTCTTTGGGATCGGTGCGTCCGCGGCGCCAATTCCGGCTGACGCCCGTGTGGGTGGCTTTGCGATCGGCTGCCAGGCCTACAGTTTCAATCGATTTTCGGTGTTCGAAGCGATTGAGAAGACGGAATTGACGGGCTCCAAGGTCATTGAGTTTTACCCTGGGCAAAAGCTTTCACGGGAGGAACCTGGCGTAAAGTGGGACCACAACGCCAGCGATGAAGTGATCGCCCGGGTTAAAGAGAAGTTGGCGAAACATGGGGTTCGGGCCGTGAATTACGGAGTCGTCGAAATTCCCGCCGATGAGACGAAGGCGAGGGTGATCTTCGATTTTGCCCGGAAGATGGGGTTCTATGCCGTGACGACGGAGTCGACGGGTTCGCTCGATACGATTGAAAAAATGGTCCGAGAATTCGACATCCGCTGCGGATTTCATGAACACGCGCGTCAACCAAACAACCCTTCCTACCGTGTGTGGGACCCAAACTATGTGCGCGATCTTGTGAAGGATCGTGACGCAAGAATCGGAGCATGCGCCGATATAGGCCATTGGCAGACCTCGGGCATCAAGGCGATTGACGGATTGCGAATCTTGTCCGGACGTTTGATCAGTCTCCATGTAAAGGACCGGCTAGCCATCGGGCCCGGTCAGCACGATTGTATCTTTGGAACAGGCATCTCGGACATTGGTGGCGTTCTCTCGGAGCTCAAGCGCCAACGGTTCGAGGGAAACCTGTCAATCGAATACGAATTCAACTGGGACAATTCAGTGGCGGACATAGCCCAGTGCGTGGGCTTCGTGCGTGGGTGGTCCGCCGGGCGTGAGTCGGGTGCACCGCAATGATTCGCAGAGCTTCGTAACCGGATTGGGACGATGAACTGCGAAGCGAGCGCCGAACGACGCCCGGCATTGACATCCGAATCCACATCCTGCCGGGCGCTTCCCAGTGTCCCGTTCGTGGACGATATTCACGCCGAATGAACGCCAGGTTCGCGAGTGCGGCCGCGGTCTTCCTCGATCGCGATGGGACGCTCATTGTCGACAAGAGTTACCTCAGCAAACCTGAGGAAGTGGAGTTCATTCCAGGGACGATGGAAGGTCTCAAGAAACTCGTGTCGGCTGGATTTCGACTCGTGATGGTAACGAATCAGTCCGGAGTTGGGCGCGGGTATTTTACCTTGGCGGATGTCGAGAAGGTGCATGCGCGCATGGCCGTGGAATTGAAGTCGATGGGTGTGCTGCTTGAGGCGGTATACGTGGCGCCGGAAGCCCCGGATCAGCCGAGCTGCGGGCGTAAACCATCGCCGCAGTTCTTGTTCGATGCCCGCGATGGGCTGGGACTCGACCTCGATCGCTGTTACGTGGTGGGCGACAAGTGGCTGGATCTGGAGACGGGCTGGAATGCCGGCACTCGACGCAGTCTGCTGGTTAGGACGGGCCATGGGCGGCAGGTAGAGGCAGAAAATCGAGGCAATATGCGGGGTGCCGTGGTCGTGGACGATATGGGGGCGGCTGCGGAATGGATCCTTAGGGACGCCAAAAATGGGGTCAAAAATGAGGTTAAAACAGGGTCATCCGAAACAATTGGCAGTTGTGCTCCGAAAGCCTGAGCAGTAGAGATTACTCGTTCGTGTTTCGTTGGCAGGTGGACGTAGCAGCTGATCTGCGCATCCGCCCTGCCTTCGTGCCATCTTTCAATGTCAATCGAGAATCCGGAGAAATCCGATCTCCTCCGTGCCCGCATGGGTGGCTAGACGGAGTTCTTCGTCGCGCTGTTCTCCGCGCATCAGGCACACCATCAGCGCCGTCCCATCGACACTCCGGAACTCACTGCGGAAGCAGCCGCCCCAGCCGTTCCCGCAAAACCAAGGACAGAGAAATTATAAGCCAGCCGTCAGCCCTCGCTTACCTTGTAGAGTCGATTCCAAAGGGGCTCGAGGATCTTCGCGGTACGCCGAACGTTCAATATACTGAGAACGTTTTGGCACGCCTCACCCGCGCCGCCTGCCAAACCATCGACCTGACAGCGATGTACTGAAGTCTGCTGCCGGACTCGTCATCCCCGGATGAGAAGGGCTTCACCGCCGAACAATTCGCCGCCATGGGAGCGGGAACCGGAAGCGAACCTAATGGATGCGTTGCAGGACGCGGCCAAGCGCGGCGTCCGGATTCGGATTCTTCAAAGTCCTGGATTCGGGGGCGCCAGGCAGGAGTCGGACGACCTTCATGCAAAGTTCCCGGAGACCGTATCTCTCCATCCCATTCAAATGGGGGACTGGTATGGCGGCAGCGGCATCATGCACCAGAAGATTTGGGTGTTCGATGGGCAGCACGTTTATCTCGGCTCCGCCAACATGGATTGGAAGTCCATCATGCAGGTCAAGGAGATGGGGGTTGCAGCGGAGAATTGCCCGGAGCTGGCCGCCGCCGTCACCCGCTACTTCAAAGGCTGGGTGGTCTTCAGATCACAAACGCCGGAAAGTGTTCCCGTCTTTGATGAAGAGGTGCGCATTTTCCGGGGGTCCCGCGTTGGTCGCCGTTGGTTCCTGCTGCCGCTCGGGCTCCATCGCCGCTAGCTGACAGCAGGTTTAGCACGCCATACAATCACGAGACCCCGTTGCAAACGGAGCTGAACGGAAAATCCGCCGGCATGTACCTTACCGGTTGTCCCATCGAAATTCTCGGAGGTGGACGTACCTACGACGGCGCCGGGCTCGTCGATACCCTCAATGATGCCCGGAAGTCGATCTCCATTAGCGTCATGGACTTCGGCCCCATCAGCCTGTATTCCCGTTCCAACGTCGGAATTCCGGAACCGCTCACCGAGTTCTCCCCTGCAGATTCGCCCGTCTGGTGGCCTGCCATTTTCAGCGCGCTTGTCTCCGCGGCGCTTACCCGGCAAGTCTACGTGCGCTTGCTCGTAAGCAAGTGGGCCCACACCTCCGGCCTCATCGAGCCATTTCTTCGTGCTCTCCTAATGGCCGCGGATGCCGGCAGGGCGGGTCGGATTATGACCGCCGGCCAGCTCGAAATCAAAGAGTTCATTATTCCCGGCTGGAACGATACAGCCGGTTCATTCCGTAAGTATCCCGGACACAGCCGTGTCAATCACACCAAGTATATCGTTACGGACCGGCGCATCAATATCGGCACGTCCAACATGACTTGGGACTACTTCTCGTCCGCCGCGGCAGCAGTGCGGAGGCCGGGACCTAAACCGTGCAAAACGACCGGTCTGAAAACCGTACAGTTTTCTTCATGGATTTTCTTCAAACACTTCAACAGATCTCTTCTTCCTTCTTCCTGGATCTTCTTTGCCTGACCCGGCGGCTTTGAGCGCTAACCCGCTCTGGGCCATGCCGCCGTGATGGCCGGACACACCGTACGATTTGCCGGTGCGGTCGATATTGTGAACACCCTCACCACGGCTCAACTGGAACATCAGCTCAAAGCCGAGATGAAGAAGTACTTACAGCCCTCAATATTGGTGGTCAATGAGCTGGGATATCTGCCGATCGACAAGAACGGCGCAGACCTTTTGTTCCAAGTGATTAGTCACCGTTACGAACAAGGTTCGCTGATCCTGACTACCAATCAGCCGTATAAATCTTGGGCTAAAGTGTTCAACAACGATGCCACGCTGGCATCGGCGGTGCTCGATCGGCTATTGCATCACGCTGAGAACGTGATCATCGAAGGCAAGAGCTACCGGATGAAGGACCAGATCGAGAATCCCGAATAAAGAAGATCACACCTCGGCGGGGGCGGCGAACCTAGCGTCGCCCTCGCCCATCTCAGAAATACCCCTCAATCACTGTGCGGTTTTCAAATCGGCACTTTCACACGGTTTTCAGACCGTCCTCCGCATGTTTCCAAGGACGAAGACAAGAAGCACGAGACCGACTGGGTGATCGTCGCCGATATCAACCGGATTGATAGCTAGTTCAAGCGTGGCGGTGGCGGAATTGCGTTTCAGAACAAGGAGTTGGCACGGAGCCTGCACAGCATCATACAGATGATTCCACCGCCCGAGGATGAAGTTGTGATTGAAGCGAACGCGAAGAAGGCGGAAGCGGCCCGTAAGGCGAAAGCGGACGCCAAGAAGTCTGGGACGGGGCCGGCTACGAAGGCGAAAAAATCTGCGCCTGGGCCTATGTCTGGCAGCAAAACCAGCGGAGTCAAGAAAACAGCCGTTGGAGCACGAACGGCTGTGGGTCAGCCAGGTAAGACAGCCCGATGAACCTTCCGTTCTATCACATCAATAGCCTTTGAAGAAGATTCAGATTCCGGCTCGCCCTGAGGCCGGCTGAATCGAACATCGCTGGGGCCAACTCCTACCAAGTGACCGTCAAGAATAGTGGCTGTGCGGGACTCGGCGGCGGCGGGGAATTCTTTACGTAAGTTGTCAATGTGTATTTGTTGCCTGCCGTGACCGGAAAGGTAGCGGTGAATGGCTGGCACGCCACCTGAGTTATACTTTTGACGGCGACCACTCGGCATTCGTAGGCGGCGATGTGAAACCGGACCCATCAGTGATCGTGCAACTCGTGGATCCCGCCGGAGCAGTCCAGGTCAAGAGGCCAGTGCTCGGGTCCCTGAAACTCGCATACGCCGTGTAAGGGCCGGGATATACCCCTGACGTCCCATTCCCGAAGCGTGGAGGAGCGCTAACGGTCACGGATGAGACGACCCCGGCGGCGATCGATTTTTTATTCACCTGCACTTCCGCAAAACGCGAGCATACCTGGAGGTCGCCGCAGACCGCAATGCACTGGTAGAAACCAGTCGATGCAAAAGTGACATGGTCCACCTTTAGAGTAGTGCTGGTCTCGCCCGGCAAAAATGTAGACCCCTGAAACCATTGATATTGGATCGGATTACCGCAGTCGGGGAACTTCGCAACAGCTTTCAGTTCGAGTTTCTTAGTGAGCTCGATGGAGTAATCGATTGGTGGCTCCGAAAAATAGGGTGTGCTGGGCGCCTCCGGCCCGGACGGACACAAAACGCTGATCACCGAATACGACATTGAGCTCTGAGTAGGCCCACTTTGCCGATCTTATTCCATGGCTGAGTGATGTCGCGTTTGGTTTCGACCGAGACCGTCTGCCTACACCCGCCTCCCGCGATTGCAAGCAACACGAGGGCGACGAATGAAAAGGCAGGGGAGGTGTTGAGTTTTCATGTGAGTCTTTCTAGCGACTCCTACTACTAAGCTGGCTAACAGTTTCGACCGATTTATCCCGCACGACTTGATGATGTAATGCGTAATCCCCATATTTCCGACTTCTTACCACGGCTAATTCATCTGGAATTAGGCAGGAGGCAATGCGACTGCGAGCGCTGACGGAATCTAAAGAAAGCAATGGGGTCAGATCTATCCATTGGACCTATTGGAAACGACACATGGAATTTGAGGAGGTCAGCTTTTCACGCGGCCTGCGTGGGAAGACAGGGTGAAGGAAACGCATCCGCGCTTACTGTTCCGCGCCCACCAGCGCAAATGGAGCCCAGTAGCGCGGGTGTGAATAGCGAGGGTTGGCGCGGAGTTCCCGCATCGCAGTCCGCAGGGCGTGGGCTTTGTCGACCCTTCCACCAGATAGAGGCGATAAAATGCCTGCATCACCGTGATGGTGGCATCGTCGTCGATGCTCCATTGACTCACGAGAACCGACCGGGCTCCGGCAATTAAGAACGCCCGACTCAAGCCGATAAGCCCGTCGCCAACGATCTTGCCGAGTCCTGTCTGACACGCACTCAACGTCACGAGATCCGCCCGGAGCGGCAGGGTGAGCACGCGTCGAGCGGATAGGCGATCACCACATGAGGACGGGGCCAACAAAACGAATGATTCCAAAGGGTCGTCCGCACGTGTGATTCCGTGCGTGGCCAAGTGAAAAATGCTGTAATGCGGAGCGTTTGTAACCACGGTCGCCAGGTCGGCAGATTTTCCAAGGAGCAGGGTGTGGTTGCTGGGCGAGAAGAACCGGTACACGATTTCAGCCTCCTTCTCAGCCCCTGGGAGCGGGTCAAAGCCAAAGCGGAATCGATCGTTGTCGTTTGGACGCACTGCCGCAGGGATCGGATTGGCGATGATGAGGGCATTCCGGACCTTCTTTCTTGATGGGACATCCTCCGAGCGGACTTTCTCGAGCAGCGCTGCCGACGGCGCGTACAGTAGAGCGGCGCGGTCCGCGAGGCATTGGCCATCCTCCGCGATCAGAGCTGCGAATGGGAGCAACCAGAGGGCGCCATGAGGTTCGAGAGCCAGCAATGCTCCATCGCGGGGCAGCGCGTGATCCAGCGGTGCGATCAATAGCCGGTGGAGTCTCCGAAGCAAATCCTCGGGTGATTTTGCGCCGTCGGGTCCTGGCGCCGTTGACGCAGAGGGCTCCCGGCGCACACCGCGTGCCGCCCGGTCGACGTCAAGCGCGGCGCGGAGTTCCGCGACGTCGTGCTCAATCTGAGGGCGCGAAATTTGAGCTACATGGCCCGTCACGGAGCCATCCGTAGAGATCGCGAACACGGCGGTCCGATCGGGAAGCCCATAAAACACCAGACGCGCCACCGGAGGTGGAATCGATCGCGATCGCGCCGCGCCATCCGCAACCGGAACGATTGTTCCCCGCGGAACGGCAGCCGCGTTGGGGAAAGCAGGAGCGTTGGGGGGCAGCAAGAGCAGAGGCCCTTGACCAACGGGGGTTCCCGGAGCGGTCTGGCTCGGATCGAGCGTTGCGGCGGTCCGCCCCTTTGGGAACGTTGCGCCCTCGAGGCCACGGGGTGGCCAGCAACTCACTAACCCGAGCGCTTCCTCGGATGGACGCGCGTTTCGTCCCCAGCCCTGCATGATATCCTTCAACGCCCGCCCACGCGCGTCCTCCGCCACCCCGAGCGGCGTGATCGAGATGCACCTCGATCAGCTGATCCACCACGTCCTGAGTTGTCTGGAGAAATGCAACTTTTCCCTCATCGGTACGCAAGTCGCGCTGTCGTGAGCCGATATAAACCAGACTTTGTTCGAGCGCCTCCGCCGCTTGCGCAAGCTTCCCGACGCGCTTGTGACACTGCCCAAGGCCCCAATAAACCAACCAGAGCGCCTCATGATCGTTTGCCCTTTTGCACAGTTCCAGCGCGCGCTCAAAGGATCTCCTGGCGCTCGGCACATCCCCGAGTTCCAGATCCAGACGCCCGAGCCCTGCGTACGCGCGACCTTCACCGAGCGCATCGTCGGCGCGTGCGGAAAGCACAAGGGCTTCGACATACAGGCTTCGCGCCTCGGTGGTGTGACCCCGGTCGCGTCGGATTCCGGCAAGCAGGGTCAGAGCACGGCGCTTCTCGAGCGGGTCGGCGTGCTGCTCCAAAAGCACGATGGCCTGAGCGAGCACGGGCTCCGCCGCGGCCGCATTGCCGGTTCGCCTCAGGATTTCACCGCTGTTCGCGAGCGCGTACGCCTTGAGTTTGGGAGCCCGCTCGATCTCGGGGCGCGCCAAGGCCTGTTGATAGGCGTTCAGCGCCGGTCCGTCCTGCGGCTGGCGTAGGTAGGCATTACCGATTTGTATCAGGATTCTTACCGCGAGGGCGGCATCCGCCTCGGCGGCCGCGAGCTCGCGCTCGGTTGCAGCGTCATAAACATCGGCCGGGGCGGAGCGTTCGCTCGGGATGAAGTCCTTGCGCACCGCGGCCAATTGGTTGAGCACCTCGCTCAAATTAAGGCGAGAGTCGCGCGCCAGCGCCCGGAAGCCGGACTCATACGCGAGAACCGCATCCTGCACCCGGTTGTCCGCCTGCAAGACCTGGCCGAGACCGCTGCACAATACGGCCGTCAGTCGCGGCCGGTTCAGAGATCGTGCCTTTTCGATCGCCTGCTGCCGCGCGATGATCGACTCCCGAACCCGCCTAGCCGCCTCAGCCGCGGACGCGGAATGTTCGAGGGCCACGAACAACTCGGCATCCTTGCCCTCCAGCTCCAGTGGCGTCGCGGAGACTCGCGGCACCGTTCCATCCCCGTCGAACGTTTCGCCGGGAAAGGTGGTGGAGAGCTCCACTTTGCCGTTCACGAGCCGTGCGGCCTGGAGCGTTGGTTGGTAGGTTCCAACTACGGGATGGAGGGTGTACCGATTTCTGAGGTACGCGTCATCGCGCTGGTGCGTTTCCACTCCGGCGTCGATCTCATGATGAAACGCGAGCGCGTTCTTCGCTTTCTCCGGATCAACATGGGGAATGCCCCGGGTTTCACCCACGCGCAACAACTTGCCGTCGCCGGCGTCGTAGCACGGGTAACGTGGCAGCAACTGATAGACGGAAGTGAACGAGCGCAGGAGCTGGGAGAGGTCGACCAAATCGAGCGAACCGACGCCGGCTGGGCAGCCATTGCTGAGAAAATTGAGAGCGTTCGGCGCACTGCGATACGGCGTGCCGAAGGTGATCAGCCTGTGCGTATCGCGCCAGCCGTCGAGGCACTCGATGAAGTAGCGCGACAGCAGCCCACCCATCGAGTGCGCCAACAACACGAGTTTCGCATCTGGGTTGCCCGAGCGGGCACGCCAGAGCTTGAGCCAAACCCGGTTCAGACGCGCCAGGCGCCGGGCGGCGACGCGATTGTCTCGCCGCCAATCGTAGGGAAACTCGAAGAAGTTCACACCGGCCTCGACCTCGAACTCGCGCACGATATGGTTTCGAATCTTGCTGTAACCGTCGATCTTCCACAACCCGGGGAGTAGATGAACATCGTCGAACAGGCGGTCCGCAGTGATGCCATCGCCCGGGTCATCGACGTCGAAAGGATCCCGCGTCAGCTTGAGCGCTTCAAGGCTATGTCCCAGGGTTCTGAGAGCGCCCACACATCCCGGTCAGCCTTGCGCAAAACACTGCCACCGATGCCGGGAAGCAGTACGATAACGTCCTTCATGGGCTTGCGCGCGTCCGCGCGCGATGCGAGCGGCGTGAGAGCCAGCCCCGCGGTGATGCCGCCTGCGGCTGCCAGAAAACACCTCCGGTTTAGACTTATCTTCATAGGGTTCGATGGGCTCGAGTTCGTAACGGCGGCGGAAGGACGAAGGAAGAGGAGGGGGGAGACTCACATTGGCTCGTGATGAATCTGCTGATGCGCTGCGGCGATGAAGCGTTTGAAGCGCGGTTTCTTCACAAAGCCTTTGTGGCCAATATGTCAGATGGATAGACCGGACCCCATTGCCTCCCGGGCTGCCGAATTCTATCGCCTGCCCATTTTTTCACGGGCTGCTTCGAGTATTTTTCGCTCGCGGTCGGTGAGGCTTTGGAGGCCGTGAGCGGCGATCTTTTCGAGGATAGGATCAACCTCGCGGGCAATAAAATCAGCCTCCGAGTGTTCGATCTGAGTGGGTGCTGGGGAGGTGGTCCAGCGAACCCCGGCGAGTGTTACAGCGGGGACGGGAGGCGAAGGTTTCAACTGGCCGCGTGAGTTTTCACCCGGAAGTACCCGCAAGTCGGGTCTTCTAAATTTTTCGCGAAGCCAAGTCCAAGGAGTTGCGGCGAATTCGTGGTGCCAGCCGAACTTCACCCATGCAATTCCAGCGAGGAGCCCCCCGAGGTGGGCACCATCCGCGACACCCATGTTGCGAGGAGACGGAACCAATATAAAGAACAGCGAGATCCCCAGCAGGATCCACAGAAACGTGATCGCCCGCATGGGAAAGATAAAATTCAGCCGGATAACAGTGTCCCGCTCCAGGAGGGCGAAGATGGCAATCAAACCGGCGACCCCAGCGGAGGCGCCGACTACCGCTGAGCCGTAAACCGTCGGAAACGCCTGCATCAGGGCTCCTTGAAATAACCCGCCGACCAGTCCGCACCCAAAGAACGCCACGAGCATGCGCGTGGCGCCCATCACATTTTCCGCGTAACGGCCTACCCACCAGAAGGTAAGGACATTGCACAGGATGTGGATGAGGTTGCCGTGGAGAACTTGGAAAGAAATCAGCTGCCAGTACCAGTGGCGACGCAATCCGTAGTCCGTGAGGGCGAAGAGCGATTGTGCATCGGAGTGCACGTAGGCGTCGTCAATGCACTGAAGGGCGAAAACGGCAGCGAGGCCAATCGTTAGAACGGCCGTTGCGGTGATCGGAGGGCGGTAACCCGGCTCCCTCATGTATGGGCGGTCTGCCAGCATCGGGGAGTAACCTATCAGGAATTCTCGGAATTCAAAACCATCCTCGTGTGAGCGGAGTAGAATTAATGAGTACGCATGAGTTTCAGGCTCGGTTGACGGGATTGCTGGGAGGGACGCTCGGGTCGTCACCGATTTCGAGCAGTTGCTGGGGTTTCAGCCAGTTTACGCACCAGAGACCGCCAACCAACCCCCCTAGGTGGGCGAGATGTGCCACGTTTCCCAGCGGAAAAATCACGCCGCCAATGCTGATCAATCCCGCTGCCAGCAGGAGGTACTTTGCCTTCAGTGTCACCGGGATAACGAAAAGGATGCGCGCCTGGATCCGATCCTCGGCGTATATCGCACCGAGCGCAGCGAGCAAACCGCAGAGGCCTGCCGATGCTCCGACAACCGGGTGGCCAAAGTATTTCTGGGACAAGGCGCCACCCAGGAGTTGGACCAGTCCGCCGAGGGCTCCGCTGACAAGGTAAAGAACCAGAAAGCGCCACCGTCCGAGCGTCGTCTCGAGAACAGGGCCGATTGAATCAAGGAACAAGATGTTCAAAATCAGGTGCGCGAATCCACCGTGCAGAAACTGGTAGGTGAGAAACTGCCACCAAGCTCCCGCTCGAACTCCCGCCAAACTCAACGCGAATTGCCGGCCGAATTCGTACTCCGCGCCTGGCGCAAGCCGGGCTTCATGGATGTAGACCATGAGGTTGAGCGCCACGAGGGCAAACGTGGCACTCCGCTGGATTGTCACCATTTCAGGCAGTGGGGCGGCGTCCGCCATGCGCCGAGATTACCCCCCCCGCCGCCGAGCGCCAGCGTATCCATCGAGTCGGTTCGGCCGGATGGGTCCGCTTTAACCACCGAGTTTGGAGTCAGCCGAGGTTACCGATCTCGCCACGGACGTGCTCTACCAGGGGGCCGAGTGTCTCGCGTGAGAAATCAAAACGGCAGCCCGCCCGCAAGAACAACTCTGGAAGCGGCCGGGAACCCCCCAACGCGAGGCCCGCTTTGTAGTCGCTCAAAGCCTTGCTGGGATCCTTCCGGAAATTAGCCCAGACCTGCAGCGCTCCCATCTGGGCAATGCCATACTCCACATAATAAAACGGGTAGAGAAAGATGTGCAGCTGCTTATGCCAAAGGTGGGTTCGTGTCGATTCGCAGCCGGACCAGTCGGTGTTTCCCCCAAAACGGTCGAAAATTCGGTTCCATGCTCCCGCACGTTCGGAACGGCTGTGGCCCGGATGAGTATATACCCAATGCTGAAATGCATCGACAGTGGCAATCCAGGGAAACCCCTCGAGGATGCCTTCGAGATGACCCCGGCGGGCCCGTGCGCTATCGGTCGCCGAGTAAAAAACATCGAGGTGGTCGTCCGCCAGAAGTTCCATGGCCATGGAGGCGACTTCGCAGAACTCAATGGGCGCACTGCGGTAGGCGAAAAGATCTTCATCCCGCGTGGCGAGCGCGTGGAACGCGTGACCCGCTTCGTGCAAAATAGTCTCAATGTCCCGTCGCACACCGACGGCATTCATGAAGATGAACGGCATGCGCGCTTCGGCGAGGGTGGTTTGGTATCCTCCCGGCGCCTTCCCCTTGCGGTTTGCGAGATCGAGGAGCCGCAGGTGACGCAGGATTCCGAACTGCCCCCCCAGGTCCGTATCGAGTCGATCGAACAGTGTCTGAGTCATCGTTTCCATTTGGGAAACATCGCTGAAGGGGCGAAGCGGCGGACGGTTCAGGGGATCCACAGCGAGATCCCACGGTCGGAGCCGTTCGATCTTCAACCGTCGCGCCCGTTCGGCCTGGAGATGACGGACAACGGGCATCACTTCCGTCTCGATCGACTGGTGAAACTGTTCGCAATCCCCCGGCGTGTAGTCAAACCGCCCTTTCGAACGAAACGAATAGTCGCGGTAGTTAGTGAATCCAGCATTGAGAGCAATTTGATGACGCAGTTTCACGAGCTGATCGAACAAATCTTCGAAGCGATCCTGCTCTCGTAAGCGGCATTCCGCGACGAGGCGCCACGCTTCCTCCCGAATTGCACGGTCGGTTTCCTCCTGATATCGGCTCATCGCCACCAGCGTCTTTTCCTCGCCGCGATAAGAAACGGTCAAAGATCCTGACAACTTGTTGTAGTCATTTCCGATCCGTGCGTCCTGGGTTTCGAGGGCGATGTTTTCCTCGCGGAACAGTTCCACTCGAAGGGCTGTTTCACGGTGGAAGACTTCATACCGGTGGCGCGGAAGCTGGTTGCAGAGCGGATGTTCAAGATACCGCCGGGCAAGTTCAAACTGTCTCGGTTTCAGGCGAGGTTCAATTTCCTCCACAAAGTGAAGATATGCCTTCTCGGCGTCCGGGTTGTCCGTGTGGCATGTCATTGCGATGTGACGTTTCGCCCCTTCTTCCTCCGCCGCAGCGGAGAGTTCCCCCCAATCGAGAATCCATTGTTCGAACTGCTGCACGGTGCGCGCCTCTCCGGCCCGCGCGTCCAGACAATCGAACAAAGGAGCCAGTTGCGACCACTCACCAAGATCGGTCTCTGCAGGGATTAGATTTCGGGCGCGGTATGGCGGTAGATTTTTAAATGGCAGCAGCGACATCCGGTGGACGATGGCGGCGAGTCAGGCTGCATCCAAGCCACATTTTGCTCGTTCTCATTCCACCTCATTTGCGTAAACGTGAGTTCTGAAGAACATGAAATGCAAGGTGGCGGTGCGCGGGGGGTGACGCCCGGGGGCACGGCTCCGCGACGTCAATTGTCCGGGAATGCCTGACATCCGGCTCGGTTTATGCTACCACTTTCAGATGAAAATACCCCTGGCACTGGGAATTCCCTGGCTGCGGCTGGCATTCTGCCTGATCGGCGCATCCGTTTGCCGTGGCGACGACGCATCCCTTATCCGGGTCAGTGATATGTGGCAGTACTTTTATGGTGTGACCGAACCGACGCCCTTACCCCGCGCCTGGGCTCAGCCCGGCTTTGTGCCGGGGTCCGAATGGCAGTCGGGTCCATCCGGATTCGGTGGACCCTACGGGTCCCGTTCGGGGGAGGCGACGCCGATCATTGATCGCGACTATAATTTCGTGTCTGTTTACTTTCGCCGGGAATTTGTGGTGGACGATCCCGCTTCAATACAGTGGTTGATTCTGCGGTTACAGGTGCAGGAGGGCTTTGTCGCCTACCTGAATGGCCGGGAGATTTCCAGGAGTGGTTTCGCGTCCGGACCCGAAGACTTTGTTCCGTTTGATACGACAGCCAAGGTCAATAGTTTTCCTGCTCCATTGGATCGAGATATTTCCTTGCACCGTGGACTCCTGCACTCCGGCACCAATATTCTCGCGGTTCAGGTGCATTCCTCCGATATCGTGGCCGGGTTCCCTCTCTTGCGAAACGGGGGCAATTTGCTCTTTCTGGCCGAGTTGCTGGCGAATTTCAATCGAGGGCCCTTCGTGCAAAACATGGCCGCGCATCAGGTTCAGGTACTGTGGAAGACTCCGGTGCCGGCATCCGGCGCAGTGGAATTTGGGACGACAACGAATCTCGGACAGCAGGTGGTCCTCACCAATAATGTGACCGATCAGAGGCCGCTGCTGGAGGGCCTGCTGCCCGCAACACGATACTACTACCGTGTGAGAAGCCGCGCCGGAACCAATGAAGCGGTTTCGGAGATGAGCAGCTTCCGCACGTTTGGAACACACGGCCCGCTCAGTTTCTCCGTCTTTGGGGATTCGGGCGGCGGTAATGTCAATCAGTTCGCCATTGCCAAACGAATTTTGGAAAGTGGTGCGGACTTCGTCCTGCACACCGGCGACATTGTTTATAACTCCTTCTCAACATGGTTTGAGGACACGCGGTGCCTCAGCGTCTACCGCCCGCACATGCGGACCATACCGTATTTCTTTTGTGCGGGGAATCATGACGTGGTAGCAGAGAATGGACTCGCGTTTGTGGAGACATTTGCCCAACCCACCAACGATGTGTCCCTCGCGGAGCATTTGTTGGACGGCACCTCACCGCGACACTTCTATTCCTTCGACGCCGGGGATGTTCACTTTGTCGCGCTCTATAATCCGTGGTTTTACTATTATCAGTTTACCACTAACTCCTCGCAATACCGGTGGCTTGAACGCGATCTGGCGGCCACTCAAAAGCCCTGGAAGGTCGTCTTTCAACATATTCCATTCCAGACCTCCGGCCCTCATTATACGGATCGTTCCGGAGGGCCGCCGGCTCTCTATGATTGGCAACGGCTTCAAGAGACGCTCGTTCCGCTCCTCGCTCGGCATGGCGTCCAGCTGTTTTTCAATGGGCATGAGCATTTTTATGAGCGGTTTACCCCATTCGCGGGAATTCAGGGAATTACGACCGGTGCAGGAGGGGTTGATCTCTATAATGTTTATACGAGGTTCCCCAGCAGCTCACAGCTATTCCTCGACTATCACTATGTGAAGGTGGATATCGATGGACCGGAAGCTCGGATTCGCGCGGTGAATGCCGCGGGTGACCTGTTGGATGAATTCCAGGTCCGCCGCGAGCCGGCCTCTCGAAAGACCTATGCCGCTGCCTGGGAATCTCCAACCGTGGAAACAAGCGGACTTCAGAATCCCACCGGCAACCTGGCGGGTCAGACCTTTGATTTTGCGGGAGAATCCGCGCCGGCGTTGGCGGGGAATTGGGCGAACCTTGGCCGACTGCGTGTGGCGGTTGATGAGACCAATTTATACTTAGGACTTGAGCACTCGCTCGTGCCGGCCGGGGCAGACGTCATTATGTTTCTCGAAGTCCCAGGCCTGGCCGGAGTCCGCACACTCGCCGGTCTCGGCAATGGCAAAGTTGATCCGGCGGGGCAGGGAGTGGATGCCCTCGATGCTCTCGAGAATCTTTCGTTCGCCAACTTCCATCCCTCCGTGGCAGTGGTAGGAGGCGATGAGTTCGCTGATGAGAACCTTCGCGCATTTCAACGGCCGGCCGCGAGTTGGCCCATGGGCCAGGGCGTGTTCCGACTCGATGCCGATTTGTCGTCGATCGCTCAGGCGCGAATTCAGCAATTTGACCGGTCACCTCAAACTGATCTTTCCCGAGGCGAACACAATGCCGATTTCATCGAGATCTCCATACCCCGAAGTCAGTTGGGCAATCTGCAGGTTGATGACGCAATTCAGGTTGCTGCGATTGCCGTATTTGGGCCCTCGGAATCAAACGTTCTCTCCCGTTGGATTGATCCCGGATTTATTGGTACGCAGATGAACGGATCCGGCAGAAATCCGGTGATGCTGAATGGACTCTTGTTCCAGCTGCCAGGGGATCCCGATCTCGACCACGATGGTGTGTCAAACAAGGACGAAATCGCACTGGAAACAAATCCAAACAACCCGGATACGGATGGCGACGGATTGGGGGAGAAGTGGGAGATTCTTCATGGGCTTGATCCGAAGTCTGGGGTTGGTCGGGACGGAGGGGATGGCGACTGGGACGGTGACAGGATGAATAATCGCAATGAATTTCTGTTTGGAACGGATCCACGGAGCGCGGCGTCGACCCTGCGAATAACGTCGATCCGCCGTGTCGGTGACACACTGCGGTTAAAATGGCCTGCGCCGCCGGGCGCACGCCTTATCCTCGAGTCTTCGGGGCAGATAGAAGGCGGTTATGCGCCGGACAAATCCGTTCTGTCGGTATTGCCTAACACAGGCAATGAACAAACCGTCGAGCTTGTACCCGATGGCGCCGCGCGATTTTTCCGTCTGCGATTGGAGCAATGACGGCTCCGGTGTATAACCAACCCGGTTACCGCTCGCCCGTGCTTCAGGCGGTTAATTTCTCCCAGCGCTTTTGAATAAAGGACCAATTGAGACAATTATTGATCGCCTTGAGGTAATCGGCTCGACGGTTCTGGTACTTCAAATAGTAGGCATGCTCCCAGAGATCCACCGCGAGCAGCGGCGTGCGTCCGGCCAGGAGTGGGCTGTCCTGGTTGGGAGTCGTTTCTAATTTTAGGCTTTTGTCTTTGTCCACCGAGATCCAAACCCAGCCGCTGCCAAACTGGCCGGTAGCAGCCTTGATGAACTCCTCCTGCCCTTCCTCCTTGTTTTTAAAGAGTTGGCCGAAGGCTTCATCCAGGGCGCCTTCGGGACCCGCGCCGCCTTCGTTGCTCAGGCATTGCCAGAACAGCGTGTGATTATAGTGGCCGCCCCCGTTATTGCGAACGGTTGTCCGGATTTTATCCGGCACTTTGTCGAGGTTTTTGAGCAGCTCTTCGACCGAAAGCTTCTGCAGATCCGGGTGGTCAACCAGCGCCCTATTCAGATTGAATACGTACGTGGAGTGATGTTTGCTGTGATGGATCTCCATGGTCTTTGCGTCCACATGCGGCTCGAGCGCATCGTAGGCATATCCGAGGGGTGGCAGCTTGTGGGGGCCTGTTGGAGGGGGAGTCGGCGCTCCAATTTGGGCATGGGTCCGAATCAGAAGTGTGGGTGCGGCGGTGAGGGCGGCCCCGGCCATGAATGCCTGGCGGCGCGAAAGCGTTGAGCGGTTCATGAGAATAGTGCGATTGCGATCTTGCGGAAAATGGAGTGTTCCGCGTCTGTTGGCAAGAGGGCTTCAGCCGTTCCAGGAGATTTCAGGGGGAATCCCCGTTGCTCGCTGGAACGGTTCCGATACCTTCACCCAATTCGAACTTGCTGGACTTGTCATGGGACACAAAGAAAATTCTTCCTCTCCGCCCTGGTGGCAGGTGGTCGCTGTAGGACGCAATCCGACCGTCACGTTTTTCCGCCTGTTGCTGCTCGTCGCGATTACTTTTGGCGTGTTTCAGTACGTTATCGTGCCGATACGCGTCACTGGGATCAGCATGGAGTCCACGTATCGGGATGGGCAGCGGCTCTATCTAAATCGACTGTCGCTTCGGATGCACCCACCGCAGCGCGGGGACATATTGGGGATTCAGATGAGCGGGAGCAGTGTCCTCTTGTTAAAGCGAGTGATCGGGCTGCCGGGGGAGAGGGTTGCTATCCGAAAAGGGCAGGTGTATATCAACGGAGACTCTTTGGACGAACCCTATTTGAATCAGCCGGTCACCCCCTGGAATTATCCGACCCATGGTGGCGAGCGGGTACTGGAGGCAAACAAGTATCTGATGATCGGAGACAATCGGACCATGCCCCAGGATTTGCACGAGTGGGGCTTGATTGATGGGGATCGTCTTGTTGGAAGGCTCCGGCGGTGAGGCGAATAGCGCAAATTGCGGGGCTAATGTTCTTGGCCGCAGGCCTGTTCTCCGGATTCTGGTGGCTTTTTCCCCCGGGATCCGTGCGGGTGCGACAGACCTTGCAGGAAGCCGCTGCCGCCGCGTCCTTTGCGGGAAATGAAGGGGACTTAGGGCGACTCATCAAGGCTTCCACATTGGCCGCGTTGTGCACGGAGGGGTTCCACATCCGAATTGATTTATTGGGCGGCATCATGGGGCAGTTGGACGGTCGTGATCGCGTTCGTGGGGCGGCCTTGGAGGCGGCCGCAGTGTGTGGAAAGGTGAGTTTTCGAATATTGGACGCCAAGGTGAAATGGATTCGAGGAACGGAAAGCAGCGCCAACTTCACCCTCACCATGGAAGGCTGCGGCAGTCGGGATTTCAATGCGCAGGAGTTTCAGGCGACCTTGAAAAAAATCGGCCGCCGTTGGCTCATCGACCGTATCGAGTCTGTCCACGTATTTGAGAAGTGAGTCACCGCCGACGCCGACCTGTGCAAGCGCTCACAACGAGCTTCCAGACGTCTCTTTAATGGAGAAACGCCGTGAGCGGGCTCGTGGCGCTGGCCTCCGCAGACGCTTCCGCCAGGCCGATCTCATACGCCGCACGCCCTGCCTCCACCGCCTGGCGGAAAGCGATGGCCATGCGGCTGGGATCGGATGCCACCGCGATGGCTGTGTTCACGAGGACCGCGTCTGCCCCCAGTTCCATCGCTTCGGCCGCGTGACTCGGAGCTCCGATGCCGGCATCGATTACCACTGGAACGGTCGCTTGTTCGATGATGATCCGAAGCTGATCCCGCGTCTGGAGTCCACGATGAGATCCAATCGGTGAACCTAGCGGCATCACGGTGGCCGTTCCGACTTCCTGCAGGCGTTTGGCTAGCACCGGATCCGCGTTGATGTACGGCAAGACGACAAATCCCTCGGCGACCAGTTGTTCCGCGGCTATGAGAGTTTCGATGGGGTCGGGTAGCAGAAAGCGTGGATCGGGATGGATCTCCAGCTTGACCCATTTCGGGAGGCCTGCCGCGACGGCCAGGCGGGCAAGGCGGACTGCTTCCGCCGCATTCATCGCCCCGCTGGTGTTCGGCAGAAGCAGATAACGGGTGGAGTCGATGAACTCGAGGATATTGGCGAAGGGATCTTTCCGACCGCTCAGATCCGCCCTCCGCAAGGCGACCGTAACCATCTCGCATTCGCTGGAATGAAGGGCATTCCGCATCATCTCCGGTGAGGAAAATTTTCCGGTTCCAAGGAAAAGGCGGGACTTGAATGAACGGCCGGCAATCACCAGCGGCTTTGACGACATGACGACCGGAGCATGGCGGCAGGCGGGTGCGTTGTCGAGCGGGGGAGGGGGAGGCCCAATAGATCGATCGAACGCACGCTGTCCCATCTTGAGCCTCTTGCCCTCGGTTCACGGTCAACGTGTGAAAGCGCTGGCGAGACATGCATTCAAAATTTTCCGTTGCTCCGGAAGGAGTGCTCCGTACACTGGATCTAATTCCCGCAGGCAAATCGGTGAGTCAGATCCTGAACGGCGTGAGCTGCTGGGGACGACTTCTGATTGTCGGCGGAGTAAACTGCCTCACGCCATGAACGAAAAAGAGACACCTCGAATCGCGCCGGTTACACGGCGAAATTTCATCACCGCCACCTCCGGAGCCGGAGGCATTGCCGCGATCCTCACCGGCTGTGCCACTCGCAAGGAAGCCACAAAGCCGGCTGTTGCGACGGCTGCGGTCCTGACCGCAGCCAATGCCGCCCATGCCGCCCACACGGACACCTTGAAGATCGCCCTGATTGGTTGCGGCGGCCGCGGGTCCGGCGCTGCCAACCAGGCGCTCACCACTCCAAACGTTAAATTGGTCGCCATGGCCGATGCTTTCCAAGACCGCCTGGACGGCGCGCTATCCGCCATCTCCAAGTTGCAGGCGGGGAAGGTCGATGTTCCGAAGGAACGGCAGTTCATCGGTTTTGATGGCTACAAGCAGGCGATCGCCCTCGCGGATGTGGTACTGCTAGCGACGCCGCCCGGATTCCGGCCGATTCATTTCGAGGAGGCGGTCCGCCAGGGCAAGCACGTCTTCATGGAAAAACCCGTGGCGACGGATGCGGGGGGTATTCGCAAGGTTCTCGCCGCGGCCGAAGAGGCAAAGCGAAAGAACTTGAAGGTTGGTGTGGGATTGCAGCGGCATCACCAGCCGGGCTATCTCGAAACCCTGCAACGACTTCATTCTGGCGCCATTGGCGACATCCACACCGTGCGCGTCTACTGGAACGACGGAGGTGTATGGGTGAATCCCCGGAAAGAGAGCCAGACAGAAATGGAATTCCAACTCCGCAACTGGTATTATTTCAACTGGCTGTGCGGGGATCACATCAACGAACAGCATATTCACAACCTCGATGTTGGTTGCTGGATCAAGAATGACTTTCCGATCCGTGTTCACGGGATGGGAGGGCGCCAGGTCCGCACCGCAAAGGAGTACGGTGAGATCTACGACCACCATGCGTGTGAGTACGAATTCCGCGACGGCGCCCGGATGTTCAGTCAATGCCGCCATATTCGGGGTGCATGGAGCTCGGTGACGGAACACTGCGTGGGCAACAAGGGCAATGCAGATGTCAGCGCTCACAGCATCAAAACGGGGACGGGTGATCCGTGGCGCTTCCGCAGCGACGCAAAGATTGATCCGTATCAGCAGGAGCACGACGACCTGTTCAAGGCCATTCGCAACGACCTCCCCTACAACGAGGCCGCAAACGGGGCGCACAGCACCCTGACGGCAATCATGGGCCGAATGGCGACCTACTCCGGCAAGATCGTCGAACGGGAGGCCGCGCTGAATTCCAAGATCAACCTGATGCCCGACCGCTTTGCTTGGGATGCAATGCCCAAGTCTCTGCCCGATGCGCAGGGATTTTACGCCGTTGCTGTCCCGGGCACCACGACGACTGTTTGAGGTGGAGCTCTAGCGTTGCAGGGGCCCGCGTCCGAAATTGGGCGCGGGCCTCACTCATTATGGGAATTGGAGAAAATTGGATTCCGTGCGTTGTCCAGGAATCGAATGACGGCTACTGTCAGCAACCGTGAACGCCGCCAGCCATTCGCCTCCACAGCATTCCAACCGGTTAATCGGTGAAAAGTCCCCGTATCTCCAGCAGCATGCCCATAACCCGGTGGACTGGTATCCCTGGGGAGACGAGGCCTTCGCCAAGGCGCGCGCCGAAGAGAAACCCATCCTGCTCAGCATTGGGTATTCCACGTGCCATTGGTGTCACGTAATGGAACGGGAATCCTTCACCGATGACACACTCGGGGCGTACCTTAAGGAGCATTTTATCAGCATCAAGGTGGACCGCGAGGAGCGTCCGGACATTGACAAGATCTACATGACTTTCGCCCAGCTGACGACCGGATCCGGCGGCTGGCCTTTGAACGTGTTCCTTACCCCGGATCTAAAACCGTTTTACGCGGGGACGTATTTCCCCCCGGAGCCGAAGCACGGCCGCCCCAGCTTTCGGCAGCTACTTGAGCGAATCACTGAGCTGTGGAAGACGAAACGGGCAGACATTACCGAATCCGCCGGAGCATTGACAGAGCGCTTAAAGGGGACGGCGGAGCATGAAGCGGGGAACGCCTTTCCTGCGGGCGAACGAGAATTGCGCGGCGCTGGTCAGGCTTTCCTGCACGAATACGACCCGGTCCATGGCGGGTTCGGTCATGCTCCGAAATTCCCACGCCCGAGTCAGCCACTTTTCCTCCTTCGGTACGCCCGGCGGTTTGGTGAGAAGGAAGCCGTCCAGGCCGTCTTGCACACCTGCACGCGGATGGCGGCTGGCGGAATGTACGACCAATTGGGTGGGGGCTTTTCCAGGTACAGCGTCGATGAACGCTGGCTGGTGCCTCATTTTGAAAAGATGCTCTATGACAATGCCCAGTTAGTGCAGCTCTTCCTGGATGCCCATCTGGTCAGCGGCGATGTGCAATACGCGGGGGTCGTCCGCGACATCCTTCATTATGTGAAGCGAGATATGACCCATCGGGACGGCGGCTTTTTTTCTGCTGAAGACGCGGACAGTGAGGGCAAGGAGGGCAAATTCTACTGCTGGACAAACGAAGAGCTGAGCAAATTGCTCACGACAGATGAGTTCAAGGGGGTCAGCCGCTATTTTGGGATCACTGTGGCTGGCAATTTCGTGGACCACAGCGATCCGCATCCATTGCCCGGACAGAATATATTGAGTGTCGTGGATCCGAAGCTCACAGACACGGAACGTGCGACGCTTTCTTCAGCGAGGCAGAAACTTATGGCGGTACGCACGAAGCGGGTGCGTCCGCACCTTGACGACAAAATACTTTCATCTTGGAACGGCATGATGCTCGGGGCAATTGCCCGTGCGTACGCGATTCTTGGCGATGAAGAATTCCGGGAGACGGCGGAGCGCAACCTGGAATTTATCCGCACCCATTTGTGGGACACGAAGGAGAAGGCTTTACATCTCCGGTGGCGTGACGGCGGGCGCGATTCTCTCCAGCTGCTGGATGCTTATGCCAATCTGCTGAGCGGTGTGCTGGACCTATACGAGGCAACTCTAGATCCCGCCCATCTGCAGTTTGCGGTCGAGTTGGCGGAGGCGATGATGCGGCGGTTTCACGATTCGGCGGACGGTGGGTTCTGGCAGACGTCGGCGGACACTCCGCACCTTCTTGTGCGAGTGAAGGAGGACTATGACGGGGCGGAACCTTCGGGCAATTCGGTGGCGGCCTTGGCGTTGTTGAAACTGGCCGCGATCTGTGATCGCAAGGACTGGCGGGAAGCAGCGGAGAAGACGATTCGTCTGTTCGCCCAACGACTGCACCAGACGCCGCACGGAGTGCCGCACCTGCTTCTGGCGCTTGACTTTGCCCTGCAGGAGCCCAAGCGGATCATCATCGTCGGCGATTGGTTATGTGGGAGCACGCGGGCGCTGCTAAGGGCTGCCCACGGCACGTTTGAACCTCACAAGGTAGTTATGGGCAACCACGGGCTGGTGGAATCTTTTGCCCGAACATTGAAGGGTAGTGAGGAGTACAGTCTCGCGTTCTGCTGTACCGCAACAGAATGCCGGCCGCCAACTCGCGATTCCAAAGTTGTGAATGATTTTCTTCGGGCGGGAACTCTAACGAAGTGATGTTGGTTGGGATCCGACTCAAAGAATACGCTTGGAAACCGAGGTGACGGAAGGGTTACGGCGGCAATCGCATGGGTGGTGACACTTCTGGACACGGCCTAATTGTTCTGGCGGTTCACGCTGAGGGGTCTGCCATTCGACAAAGAAATCCAATCGAGCAAGATGCGCTCGGTTTCCTTCAGATTGATATCGGCAGCCACCCCCCTCGGATCGGGGGCACCTTCCAAATCGTCCTCCTCGTCCTCTCGCACCGGTTTTAAGGTGGAATTGGAATTGTCTGTGGCGGTCGCCTCCTTGGCGGAGCCGGACTGCGCTTTGTCGGTCTTTGGCTTTCCGGCGTCGAGGGCGGCCTTGTCGGCTTTGGTGACGGCCACGATATTGCTGCGAATGACGGCGGGCGGCAGGCCGGGTTGATCGCACAGTTTCAGAGTGAGTTCGTAGGTGGTTGGCTGCACCTCGTGCCGCAACAATAATTCCTTCTTGCGTGTTTCCACCCGCAACTTGTTTTCCTCCTTCTCACGGAGTCTTCGTGCCTCATTGAATGAAATCGCCTTCTCGGCTTTCTGCTTCTGATACCGCTGAATATCCTCCTGGATGTATTTGAAGTCACGGTCGGCGGCGACGCGTTCTGCGGAGCGCCGGGCCAGTTCCGGAGTTACGGGCGCTGTCAGGTTAACTTTTTCAAAATCTGCGCTGGCGATGGTGTCCCAGGGCAGCGCATTGGTGAGGGATTTTTCACCAAAATCAGCGACGTTGTTCACGCTGGGCAGAATGATTTCCGGAGTGATGCCGCGCAATTGGGTCGAAGCCCCGCTAGCGCGGTAGAATTTTCGAATCGTGATTTTTGTGGCGCCCGGATTGTTGGTGCTTTTGATGCCAAGCGCCCGGGTAAACTGGGCCAGCTCTTGAAGGGTTTGGACTGTGCCCTTCCCATGTGTTGAAACGTCCCCCACAATGAGCGCCCGGCCGTAGTCCTGAAGCGCTCCGGCCACAATCTCGGACGCCGATGCGCTGAACCGGCTGGTCAAAACGATCAAGGGCCCGTCATAGAGCACCGAGGGATCCGTGTCGCGGTCCATTCCCACCCGGTTGCCCGGATCGCGAACCTGGACGATCGGGCCCGACTTGATGAACAGACCTGCGAGACTGACCGATTCTTCGAGCGAACCGCCGCCGTTGCGCCGCAGATCCAGAATGATTCCTTCACATTTCTCCTCCTTCAGCTTCTTGAGGAGCCTGGCGACATCCCGGGTGGTGCTTTTGGGCTGCGAGGAACGACGACCACCCGTCGGAAAGTCAGCGTAAAAACTAGGAAGATCGATCACACCCAGACGGATATTGTTTCCTTGCGCATCGGGCAGTTCAACCACCTTCGCTTTCGCTTCCTGATCTTCAAGTTTGATCTCGTCGCGTATGAGAGTGACCACTTTGCGAGCCGACGGATCCGGGGCATCTTCCGGTATGATGTTCAGGCGCACCTTCGTGTTCTTCGGTCCCCGAATTTGCTGGACGACCTTGTCGAGTTTTTCGTCGACGACGTCCACGAAGTCGCCGTCCCCCTGAGCCACGGCAACAATTTTGTCGTTCACCTTGATCTGCTTCGACTTCTCGGCGGGACTGCCGGTTACAATGTTCCGGATTACGGTGAACCCATCCTCGCTTTGCAGGGTCGCACCGATGCCGAAGAGGGAAAGGCTCATGCTGATCGAAAAATTCTCGGTCGCGGCCCGCCCGAAATAGTCGCTGTGGGGATCGTAGGCTTT
Source organism: Pedosphaera sp. (assembly GCA_009695205.1). Classification (GTDB taxonomy): domain Bacteria; phylum Verrucomicrobiota; class Verrucomicrobiia; order Limisphaerales; family UBA9464; genus SIBK01. Next base: position 44,438 of record SIBK01000002.1, read on the forward strand.
TGCGAGTGAGTCGAGATACAACTGGAGGACCTCATCGCTATCGTACTGCTTGAGCGTGCGCAGCGTACGATTGTAGCGGCGAGTGAGCATCTTGACGATCTCATCATAACGATCGTGGTCGAGACGGTTTTCGATTTGCTGGAGGATCGCGGGCTGGGAAATCCCTGCGCGCAATCGTTCCGCGGAGAACCGCGCGAGATCCCAGGCTTTATCGACTCTCATTTTATTGGTGAGCGAGCTGACAAAATGGGGTGGGCGGTCTGACGTTCCAGCGGGCGGAAGCGTCAGGGAGTCCGGGCTGGCGCCCGACAGGTTGCTGCGCACGGTATTGAGGATTAAATCCAGCGGTGTGAGGTTCAGTTTTTCTGAGAGCACTTCGAATCGGAGCCTGTCCCTCCAGATCTTTTTCAAATCATTCTCCGATTCCGCGCGGAGTTCCTCCCGTCGATTGACGGGATAGCGGTCCTCGGTATCGAACGTGAAACGTTCCGCCCGCAGCGTCCGCATCGCGTAGGCGTACTGTTGATCAAACCGTTCGAGGAACCGGTTGAACATTTCGTAGGCGGGCCGGATATCCGCCGGCGCACGCATGTTCGGGGGCCGAGTGAGGTCATCGAGCGTTGTCCGGTATTTCTCAAATCCGGCGGTATCCGCGGCGGTGAAGTAAATGCGTTGAGGATCGAGCGCATCCAGATAGCGCTCATAGAACTTCGCCGACATTTCGTCATTCAGGATTTGCTGTGAAAAATGCGAGCGATCGAGCAATTGGGAGACGATCCGGGCGATGAACCCACCCTCGGCGGAAGGGGCGAGAACGAGTGAGTTGGTGTATTTCCCGGTAAGGGGAGCGATCTCGTTGGTGGCCAAATCCAGAGTGACACGCGGAGCAGGCTCATCAGCAAGGGCTGCCATCAAGCCGCACAGTGTCGCGAACAGGAGCGTGAATTTCATTTCACGGATAGTATGCACGAGCGATAAGACCCTGCCAGTAAGCTTTTTGTTCAGCAAGGCTCTCCGCCAAAGTTCAGCCAGAAGGGCGAACACGCTTTGAATTCACCATCCGGACGGATGGTGGAGCCGACAGGATTCGAACCTGCGACATCCACAATGCCATTGTGGCGCTCTACCAACTGAGCTACGACCCCGTTACCCAAAGCCGGCGGGGACTTTAGAAACCCCTTCGGAGGTGTCAAAGGGATTCTTGTGTCGGCGCCTCGCACAGCCGAGATTCAGTGAATCGAAACGATGTCTATCCCCGCGCAAACTCCCGCCCCCTCCCCCCCGGCAGGAGTGGCCGTCCGTCTTCCCGAGTTGTTGGCGCCTGCGGGGGATTGGGAATGCGCTCGCGCTGCCGTGGAAAATGGCGCGGATGCCATTTATTTCGGCTTGGATCGCTTCAATGCAAGAATGCGGGCCCACAATTTTTCCGGGGCGGATTTGCCTCGATTGATGCATTTTCTCCATCGGCGTGGCGTTCGAGGTTACGTCACTTTCAACACGCTCGTTTTTCCTGACGAATTGTCCGCAGCCACCGATCTGCTTCGCACGATTATTGCCGCGGGCGTCGACGCGGCCATCGTCCAGGACGTGGGGATTTGCCGGTTGATCCGACGACTTTCACCGGATTTTCCGATTCATGCCTCCACACAGATGACCGTCACGAGCGTGGCGGGCGTCGAGTTTGTTCGTGAGCTCGGGTGTGAATTGGTCGTCCTGGCTCGTGAGAATTCATTGAGGGAAATTCGGACGATTCGTGAGGCGATGGTCCAATCAGGGGTGGGCGCGCCGACGTTGCTTGAGGTTTTTGTGCATGGCGCTCTGTGCGTGGCGTATTCCGGGCAATGCCTGACCAGCGAAGCCCTCGGGGGTCGTAGCGCCAATCGTGGCGAATGCGCGCAGGCCTGCCGAATGCCCTACGAACTCATCTCCGACGGACATCTCGTGCCGTTGGGGGATCGTCGATATCTTTTGTCGCCGCAGGATCTGGCGGGTCTCGGGGTCTTGCCCGATCTGGCGGCAGCGGGGGTTTCCTCACTTAAAATTGAGGGACGACTGAAGTCGGCCGAGTATGTGGCGAGCATCACGCGGGTTTACCGAAAAGCACTGGACGCCATGGGGTCGGCCGGTGGGGATTCCTCCCGGGCCGGAGTTTCGTCCGGGACACGGGTCAATGCGGGCGTAGACGAGGCAACACAGTACGAGATGGAGATGGCGTTCAGTCGCGGGCTTTATCCCGGATGGTTTCGAGGCATCAACAACCAGGAACTCGCGCATGCCCGGTTCGGAAAAAAACGCGGCGTCCGAGTTGGCGAAGTGGTTCGACTGGACCGGGACCGCGTCTCGGTACGGCTATCTGGACCCGTAAAGCCGGGAGACGGGCTAGTCTTTGACGCGGGCCGGCCTGACCAACCGGAGCAGGGGGGGCGGGTGTATGAAGTGTTCGGGTCCTCGGCAATAGCGACGGCAGCAGCCACCGCAGCTGCGTCGAAAAAAGGGGCAGGGGAGGTCGTGCTAACGTTTGGTCACGACGCCATTGACTGGTCGCAGGTCAACGTTGGCGATCGGGTGTGGAAAACGAGTGATCCGCAGTTAACCCGTGAGGTGCAACAGACTTTTGCTGGTGAGGTGCCTCGGTTTCAACGGCCGGTGGATGTCGAGGTTCACGGGCGGGCGGGTGGTGCATTGACCACGATTTTTCAGGACCGGGAAGGTCGAATGGTCCAGGTGAAATCCCACGTGCAATTGGAGAGTGCACGAAAATCGCCGCTCACCCTGGAGCGGCTTCGCGATCAACTCGGACGCCTCGGCGGAACTCCATTCCAATTGGGAATTCTCCACAATCATCTCGAAGGCGACGTCATCCTTCCAGTGAGCGAATTGAATCGAATCCGGCGGGAAGCGGTCGCCCAACTGGAAGCCTTACGGAGCCGTCCGTTGCGATGGACCCTTCGGGAACTCCCGGACGAAGTGCCCCTGTTTGATCCGCCGGCTCCCCCGGTTCGGATTTCGGGCGATGGGGCGCAGTCGGCGCAGTTGACGGTACTGGTTCGCGATCTGGCGCAGATGGACGCTGCGGCAACGGCAGGCGTACAGACCGTCTATTGCGATTTCGAGGATCCGAAAAAATACCGTGCGGCTGTGGTACGCTTCCACGAAATTCGAGGAGCCAGCGCCTGTTCGAATCCTGGATCTCCGGAGGCGGATGCGGAGGTGTTTGTCGCTCCGCCGCGAATCACCAAGCCCGGCGAAGAGTGGATCCTGCGAATCGTGCGATCGTCCGACGCGGATGGTTATCTCGTGAGAAACTATGATCATTTGAAGTATTTTTCGGAGTGTCGCAAGATTGGCGACTACTCCTTTAACGTCGCGAACCAATTGACTGCGGAATACTTCAAGCAGCATTGCGGGTTGGAGCGCATTACGGCGAGTTATGACTTGAATTCTGAACAGTTGGAGTCGCTGTTCAAGGCAGCGCCCGCCGAATGGTTCGAGCTAACGATCCACCAGCACATGCCGATGTTCCATATGGAGCACTGCGTGTATTGTGCATTCCTGTCAACCGGCACGGACTATACCAATTGCGGACGCCCTTGCGATCGTCATGCGGTGTCACTGCGAGACCGTGTGGGTGTAGAGCATCCGTTGAAGGCGGATGCGGGATGTCGCAATACGGTGTTTAATGCGCGGGCGCAGACGGGCGCAGAGCATGTGGACCGTTTCCTAAATCTAGGAGTGCGGCGGTTCCGCTTGGAATTCGTCAATGAAACGCCGGCGGAGGTGAGGGCGACGATCGTACGGTACCGGGCCCTGTTGCGAGGCGAACTTTCCGGAACGCGATTATGGCAGGAATTGAAGCTAGTGAGCCAGCTTGGAGTGACGCGTGGGCAGATGGAGTTATCGGGAGAGCGCAAGGTTTTCCCCAAAGAAACGGCACGAAGTCGCGCAAACTGACTTGAAACGACAACCACCCAGCACCGATTCAGCTTCCCAAGGGTCCCGGGTGACCATCGTCAGAAAAAGCTGCCAAATACTGCAGCGTGGACACGGTCTCTCGGCTCGTCACGTTGGCGTCCCGCGCCAGAGGTCGTCGTTGAGAATCGCGTCGGCTGCGCCGCCGGTGCAATGTACCGTCGCCGTGGAGGCTCCCAGGGCCAAGGCCACCCGGAACTCAACGGCGGTCAGCGCACCGCCTGCACTTGCTCCGACGTGTGCACGATTCCCCGTGCGCCGCACAGGTCGGTGAACTGTTCCACCGGGTCCGGGTAGCTGCTCCATTTCCGCACGCACTTCTCCACGAAGCTGCGGCAGGAAACGTAAGCACAGGCGGCCGGAGGAGGACAAGAGCGGCGAAGCTTTGGAGCGCGATGGCGAGCGAAGCACGATATCACCTTGGCGGGAACTCTGAAACCAGTCCTGCAATTGTAGACAAAACCTTGAAAGGGATTCGGGTACATTTGGCTTCGGTTGCCCTCATGACACATCTCTGACTTCTCTTGCTGGTGCTGTGCCTGGCAAGGCCCTTGGAGGTGGAGGGCTTGGCAATTGAGCTGCGGGGAGGCGTTCCTTTCGTAGAATTCGCCGAAAGTCCTCGGCAAAGCCTCTTGTTGGAGCGCAGCACGGGGTTGGCAAGTTGGGAAGAAATCGCGCGCGTGCAAGAACGACTATGGGCTTATGGCGACTGGGCGGCAGTCGGCAAGCCGCAGGCCTTCTACCGCATCTCGCAGAGGCCTTTGACCTCGATTGACGACTGGTCGAATCAACTCTCGCCTTCCAATGACGCTCTCTTCACACCCGGAACAGGAAGTGGTCTTGCGGCAACGCGTTTTGCGAAGTTTTCTATCCTGCTCGACGGCACGGACCGGGTGTATTTTCAGGATTCTGTGAAGTGGCCTTTTCACTACTCCTTTGCCAGGGCAAGGCTCCCGGGCTATGCGACGATGACCGTCCTCGAGTTCAATGCTCAGGGCTCTATGCGAATGAGGGTCAGCGAATGGCCCTCGGCTCCATCCTGAGGGCGCCCGATCCTCTGGTGCATGAAGTTAGCATTGACATCACCGGCTCTGAACCTTTCCCGGCCGCGCGGGTGGCCCAGTGGATTGAGACGGTGCAGAGCCACCTCGTGCGCGATCCAGGCTGGCGCGTTTTCTACATGCCTTCCACAGAGCAGCAGCCTGCAGCTGAAGCAAACTTGGCGATCTTTCAAGCCCGCGGCATCGTCCTTGGTTCGCCGTCCCGGTGGGCCGCGGAAAATGCGTGTTACTCTTCAGGTTGGGCGTTGGGAAAGCTCGTCGCCGTGCCCGGCTCCCAGATCACTGCTGCGCTGGCCGATGGATGGCTCGGGCTCGGTGATATTCTTGTCACGGACCGTGTCCCCACCGAACTGCCGGTGCTGGCCAGTTACATCACGCGGGAGCCCGCTACGCCAAACTCTCACATCGCCCTTCTGGCCCAATCTTTTGCCCTCCCTTTCGCGTACGCCAGGCGCAGCGGGCTCCGAGCGGAGATCGATAGTCTGGTCGGTAAAGACGTGCTACTCCTGGCCGAAGAAGTGGATGGAGCATGCCAGATCACGCTGAAAGACACCACGGGCCTCCTCACTCCAGTGAGACGGCAAGAGATTCTCGACAGCAAGCGCGGCGGAGCCGTCCGCGTCACACCGATTACACCGGCGGGTGCTCTCAGCCTTGGAGTGGACACGCTGACTCCCGCGGATTTGAAATACGTCGGTGGTAAAGCATCTAACTTTGGTTTTCTCCGCCGCAGCCTGCCTCAGGAGACGCCTCATCCCGTTATCGCCTTCACTTTCGACCTTTGGACTTCCTACCTCGACCAGGCGCTGCCGACGGGATTCACTCTCCGCGAGGAAATTAATTCCCATTTGTCCCGGCACACGTACCCGCCAAATGTCGCAGCCCTCCATGCCGATCTCGCCGCTGTGCGGGTCCTTGTGATGGAGGGGGCGGACTTCGGCTCCATCGAGCGAGCAGCCATCATCGCAAGGCTCCGGAAGAATGGATTGAAGGGACGCAAGATTCGTTTCCGTAGCTCGACCAACGTGGAAGATGGCGAGAGCTTTAGTGGCGCCGGGTTGTACGACAGCTTCAGCGGCTGCTTGGAGGACGATCTGGATGGAGACATCACGGGCCCGAGTCTTTGCGATCCCGCCGAACTCAACGAGAGGGGTGTTTTTCAGGCGCTGAAGAAAGTTTACGGGAGCTTTTACAACGAGAACGCCTTCTTGGAGCGACTTCGCCATGGCGTGCGTGAGTCCGATGTCGGCATGGCGGTACTCGTCCATTTTTCGTCTCCAGATGAGGATGAAATGGCCAACGGCGTGGCTACGCTTGCCATCGACAAGAGTGGCCCGATTCGCAAGGCTAGCGTCCACCTCGTCAGTCAAATCGGCTCCGAATCTGTAACCAATCCCGACCCAGCCAAACGGCCCGAAGTCGTCGCCTCCACCTACACCGGACTCACCCCCGACGACGCAGTGCTGACGCGCATAGAAGCCTCGTCGCTCACAGAGAACGGAGCCTCTGTAATGCCCTGGGACGCTGCCTATCGAATACTCCTGGCCCAACTTAATACCGCCACCCTGGCCTGGGAACACTATTACCCAGCCCTGGTGACGTTCGAACTCGACTTCGAGTTCAAGCGCACCTAACCCGGATCTCTCGGCCTAAAACAAATCCGCACCGTTCCGCATCCCGCGCCGGTGCCACCCCCATCCATCCCCTGATATGTTGCCTAGCTGCCAACGCGTCGTCATTCTCCTCACCGTTTTCGGCCTCGGAGTCCATCCCACCGCCACCGCCCAATCTCTCGAAATCACCGGATTCACCCGCCAGCCCACAACCGTTACGCTCGACTGGAAGGGTGGTCACGGGCCGTACCGGATCGAAACGTCGCGGGATTTACTGCGTTGGAGTGAACAGGGCGAGCCGGAGACTGCACGGAACCACTCCATTGCGAGCTTCGGCGACGCCGCTGCCTATCGTGTCATTGATCTCAATGCGGAGGATAAATCCGGACCGTTTTTTGGACTTATCCAAAGCGATCAGGGCGAATTCGGCGACCTAATGGCCCGTCATCGGTTGAAGTTCCGCTGGTGGCTTCATAAACCACTTGGGACACTCTCCACGGTGCCAGCCACGTTCTTTCGCCAGTTGTTTGTGCACACCCAGTTCCTCGAAGACGGCTTGGTGAAGACCCGGACCGGAACGTTGGAATCGATCGCCACCCTTGCGACCCCGGGCAATGCCAAAAAGATGACCGCTACCTGGACCCGGGGGGAACGGGGCAACCCTACGGACTTTTGTGCTCACGTTGGATTTTCCGTACAACGTCAATACGTCTCGCGCCACACAACCCAAACCGAGTGATCCCTCTTACACCCTAAACTGCACCTACGCGACGCCTCAGCCCAAGCTCGATACATTCGACATGACCTTCGGCAGCATCAGGGCCGAGAGCACCGACCTCGTCGAAGTGGCACCCCCCGAAGATCCCTTACAGACCTGGCTCAATCGGAACTTCACCGTGACCGACCATGGTGCACAAATTCGGGTCAGTTTTCGCGAGGGGTTGCCTTTGTTTCAAGGCTTGCCGCCATTCATTTTCAAGACCTATATCCTCGCGGAATGGAGCTCTCCCAGCACCGCAGGCGGCGGCACTCTGCCTACCTTTTCCACGGACAGTTTCTTCGCACGCACTGTCCTTCCAGGACACCACAATTTCTTCCACAACTTCCTCTTCGAACCCGCTGTCGATCCGGCCCTGAGCGAGTCGACACGCAGCGCACTGAAAGCCGCGAATATCCGCTACCTTTTCGCCTTCCATGCCTCCGCTTTCGGCGACGACGGCCCTCCCGACATCATCCGCACCATCGGCGCCGATAACTCGATTCGCACTACTCAGGCTCTATCCCCACAGTAGCCTCATTGCTCCAAACTTACATCGATGGCGTCGTATGCCTTTCCGAGGAAAACGATGGCAATGCCGATTTCCGTATAGAGAACGGCGGCCCCTCCGGCACCCGCCAGCAGGAAGGCGATCCAGGGAGAGACAAACTGTCCCAGCCAAAACATGCTGGCAGCGACGAGTGCGACCGGGATCAGGCTGACCGAAAGCGTGATGAGTTGGCCAACAGCGAGAATCACGCGTTGGCCGGTCGCCTCCAGACCCGGTCCCGGCCCCTCCTTGGTGGAGTGCACCCAAGCTGGGAAGAGCAGGGCGGCCGCCACGGGGAGCATGGCGAGAAGCATGATCAGCCCTGGGCCGATCGTGAGGAGGGCGACAGAGACACCCAGCAAAATTGGCCAGTGGACAGGCAGGGGTTGGCCGGCAATGGCGAAGAGAGCGACCCCGAGAAAGCACACGAGCTGTCGGCATAGGGTGCTACCTAATCCTCCAAGGAACTCTCCAGCGACAAACTGCCTACCGGTCAGCGGCAAAGTTTTATAGTGATCCACCATCCGGAGGTCCTGGCGGACCCGGGCGGTAATCTCCATCACTCCGAGGACGACAAGGATGGCCGCAATACCGAGGGGCAGAAGAGCGGCGGAACTCCGCAGGCTCTCGAGGATCTCAGCATTGGGACAGATCCGGATTCCGATGGCTGCGAGGACGAGGACGCCAATCGCTATCGCGTAATTCCGTGGTCGGGACCGCAGTTCAATCAGGTGCTTCCAGGCGAGCGCGAGGGCCGGATTTCCCTCGGGCCGGAGCAAGAATGCTGCGGGACGCACGATGGGTTTTGGCATGCCGACGCGCTGGTGGCGAGTTCGGGCGTTGGCGATTCGGTCGGCCCATCGGCGGGCGCGTTCAAGGGATGCCTCCTCGAAGGAGACGTCGGAGCGATCCACCCAAACGAAGAGTATGGCAAGGACGAACAGGGCGGGGCCGATGGCAAGGGCAAATTCGGTTGGGGAGCCCGCGAGCCAAGGCCGTACGAGCAGGCGAAAAGGCCAGAGGAGCCACGGAGCAGGTCCTGAAGTAAAGATGTGTTGTGCGAAATCACGCCAACCTTCGGGGGAACTGGGGATTCCCCCCTGTACGAGAAGGGCGACCCGTCCCCACCAGAGCACGGTGCCCACGACCGCGAAGCCGACGAGACTTGTGAGCGTCCGGCGGAGCCAGGAGGACAGTCCGCGTTCCGTGATCCGCTGCACCACAAACGATGCGCCAAGGGAGTGCAGGCTGAGGGCAGCGAGGACCACCCACCACCCGGCAATGCGCAGAACGGCGTGACCTCCGGCGAACGTGCGTCCGGTGAAAAACCAGAGTATCAGAGATGAAATCAGCAGGCCTGTCTGGCTGGATGCGAGTTTGTATCGGATCAGCGTCCTGCGGGAGATCGGTGCGGGCAGGAGATGTGCCAGCTCTGTTTCTGAAAATGCGAGGGATGAGCGGGGGCCGGAAAAAAACCAGGCACCAAGCACGAAAAAGAACACGCCGGTGGCGGCCATTCCCTCCATCAGATTACGGAGATCCAGGGTGAATCCCTGCGCGAATGGAAAACCGGCGGGCGCGGAGCGCGGAAAGAACACTCCCCCCAGTACGAATCGGCCGATGTAGACATATAAATAGGCTAATCCGACCACGGCGCCGATCAGGTACTTGGGCTGGCGCAAACGGTGAATCCGAGACCGGAGTCGATTCCAGAAGGACTGGGTCTGGAGGAAAAACAAGGCTTGGATGACAGACCAGGTATTCAAATAACGGAGAGGGTCTCGCGGGATGGAAAGACGGCGCGCCTCCTTAGGTCAGTGGCGGTGGCGCGGCGGGATCAGACGACGGCGGCGGAGGGGTGTCCCCCTGTGTGGCAATTCGCATAAACACCTCCTCGAGATCGACACCGGAATCGCCGCGGGCAAATTGATCCCGCACATCTTGCAACGATCCGAAGGCGGCGAGGATACCGCGTTTGACGACTAGAATATGCGTACAGATCTCCTCAAGAAGGTGGAGGAGATGCGAACTGATGATCACGGAGGCGCCGTCCCGAGCAAGTTGGCGGATCGTCTCCTTGGTCCGGCGGATGGCGAGCGGGTCCAAGCCGGTGAGGGGTTCATCGAATAGGATCACTTTTGGCGAGTGGATCAGGCCGCAGGCGAGTGCGACCTTTTGCTTCATGCCGCGCGAGAGTTCGTTCGGGAGAGAGTCCTTCTTCTCGGAGAGTTCGAGTTCCTCCAGCAAGCGAGGCGCCCGTGCGTCGGCATCCTTAACCCCATAGATGCGGGCAACGAACGCGAGGTGTTGGGCGACGGTCAGGTACTCGAACAGCCGCGGTTCATCGGCAAAAAATGCGAGTTGCCGCTTTGCGGCGATGGAGTCGGTTGCGAGATCGCATCCGGCGAGCCGGATATTGCCCCGGGTGAGAGGAATAATTCCGGCGAGGCATCGAAGGCAGGTGGTTTTTCCGGCGCCATTTGGGCCGACCAGGCCCAGGAGCTGCCCGGGTTGCACGGTGAATGACAGATCCGAAACCGCGGCGAAGGAGCCGTAAAGTTTGGTGAGTTGCGAGACTTCGATCATCGCCGTGTGACGTGAACGGGTGGGTGTCGGGTCCTAATTCTTATATCCCAGCAAGTGGCGTTCCTTGATGAGTTTTGCCACCTGAGGCGGGACATCCTCCTCCCAATAATTTTCTCCGCGCTGCATCCGGGCGAGGACATTGCGTGAAAAAATGTTTAGATGCGATTCATCAACGTCCCGCATGGCCTGGATGTGGTGATTTTCAATCAGATAAGCGTAAAGATGCCTCAGGTTGGGTGCCACCGTTAAGTTGCCGGCGGTGACGATTGCCCCGGTCTTGGAGTCTTTCAACGGGTAGACGTATAGCTTAAGATCGTTTTTGAACATGCGACCAAAGGATTCGAGAATTCCGCCTTCCAGTTCGGTATAATATTCTTCCTCGAACAGTTCTTTCAGGGTTGGAACGTCCATGACGATGCCGATGGGCATCTTTGTATAACGAAACATGTAGGCCGCAAGCCGATAGAATTCGCCGTAGTTCGAGATCAGCACCGGATGCCCAAGCGTTCCGAGCAGATCCACCCGATTGAGAAAATCCTGGTGGTTGATCGTTCCGGATTCGCTCGAGTTTTTCAGTGTCATTTCCATGAGAACCATGAGATCTTGACCGCTGACGTTGGGTTCCTGGATGAACTGGGCCTGGGCGTACCGCAGCATGTCGACGGTCACTTTCGTCACCGGGCGGAACGAGCCGCGTTCGACCAAAATGCATTTTTTATAAAGAGCATCGGCGGGTTGGACCAATTCCCCGTTGGGCAGAAACATCGCCGCATGGGTCAACCCATGTTCGACCAGTTGGAGAGCGAGGAGTCGGTTGTCGACCTTTTGGAATTGCGGTCCGTTGAATTTGATGAGATCCACCTCCACTCGCTCCGGGCTCAGGTTGTCGCGCAACGCATTGACGATCGCTTGTGGATCTTTGAACAGATAGAGTGCGCTGTGGAGCAAGTTGACCCCGAGGATTCCCAGGGCTTCCTGCTGCTGGAGATTTTCCCGGTCCCACATGTGAACGTGAATGAGGATTTCACTGGGCTCCGATCCGGGAAAACTCTGGAATCGAATGCCCATCCAGCCGTGAGTTTCATCCCGTCGCGTGTAACTGCGGGCGGCGCAGGTGTCAGCGAAGACGAAAAAGTTAGTTGTATCACCGCGTGATTTATTCAGGCGTTCGATGAGCAAATTGTACTCGTGATCTAGCATGGCGATCAGGCGCTGACGGCTCACATATCGATCACTGTGACCGTAGATCGCGTCACTGATCGTCATATCATACGCGGACATGGTTTTGGCAATCGTGCCGCTCGCCCCGCCGACGCGAAAGAACCAGCGTGCAACCTCCTGGCCGGCGCCAATTTCGGCGAACGTCCCGTATTTCGAAGAATCAAGGTTGATCTGGAGGGCTTTTTGGTGAGTGTCCAGGGGCTCGATCATTCCTGCCCAATGGAGCACAAGCCCCCGGCGACAGCGAGCTTTTCGCGTCGCACGTTTCTCGCCGGACGCATGGATCAGAGGCCGTTTGTCGGGCTGAATCCTCCGGAATTGGTGCCGGCAACGTCGGTGTGTTCTCCCGGGTGAGGGGGCATTGGCGGCATTGGGGGAAGAGTATTCACGAGCTTCCGCCAAGCCTCGCGTTCATTGGGCGTGAGAGCTTCCCAACAGGCGGCGTTTTGCAGGAACACGCCGCGCTGCGACGGAGTGAAGTCCGCAAACCGCTTGAATGAACGAAGGCAACGGTCTCGATGGACAGGCTCTAAGTCGGCGAAATCCCGCAAGGTGGCTTCCATTTGATGTCGCTCAGCGTCTGAGAGGGTTCGCAACGTCCGGGCCTGTTCGGTCGCATTTAATCTGAAAAAATTGTCAAAATCGGCGAAGGCACGGCGGCGCACCTCTGCCGGCAGCGTTTGCCAGCGAGCGAGCTGTGATTCGACCAGCGCCCGATCTTTTTCTGGAACCTGGCGCAGCACTCGTTGCTGATCCCCTGCGGGGAGCCGTTCAATTTGGGCGAACCATCCCAGGGATTTTTTGTTTTCCAGCAATGTCTGCTGGGCGGTGGCTGGCAACTGGTCCCAAGCCTTCAGTCGATCCTCCAAGAGAGAACGAACCTCCACAGGAACCCGGGCAAGGTCCTCAGTTCGTGTGGTGCCGGGCTGTCGCAGGAGAGGCAAGAGGTAGAATTGGATTTGCGCGACGCGAAGTCGGAGTTCCCGGTAGTTCGGAGTCAGAGTGGCAAACTCCCGGAGTTTCGAGCGAATCAGCGCCTGAGCCTCAGGAGAGCGATTGGTCAGTAGCTGTTCTTGCTGTGCCGGGGATGCGGAGAGAAGCTCACGGAATTGTTCCACCGGCGGTTTGGGAATCGGTGGCATGGGCGGCGGAAAGGGTGGCAATCGACGCGGCGCATCGGCTCCGAACGAGTGCCCTAGGAGCATAACCCCAACGACCCAGAGCGCCAACGCCCGCCAGTTGCGAAGGACAACACTGGGAACCAGCCAGGCGGATGTGAGGGCAAAATCCATGGTTAGCGCACTGAAAGACGAGGATATCGCAGTCGGAGTTGGCTTGGTGGAAGGTTGGTTCCTGAGCGGAAACCGCTATTGACTCAATGCGGTGAGCAGGGCGACATCATCCAGATGTGGCGCGGCGCCGACGACCTGGATCGCATCAAAGTCCCGGAGATAGGCTGGGAGTCGGGTCGATTCGGTCGCTTGCGTTGAGCGAGCCATGGCAGCGACGCTGTGGGCGAGGCGGGTCCGTTGTTGACCCTGCCATTGAAACCAAGCGAGAAGAGCCAGGAGCCCAACGCTGGCAGCCCCTACAGCACGGGTGGCCCGCAAAACTCGAAACAACGTTCGCAAACGCGCCTGAATCTCATCACCCAACCCGTCAAGCCAGCCAATCGGTCGATTCGATCTCCGATTTGCGGATTCCGCACGGGCTGCATCCATCACCCTCCGGGTGAAATTTGACGAGGCCGGCGGAGCGGAGGCCGCCCGAAGAGCTCGGTTCAATGCCAACTCATCCTCAAGCTGCAGCGGGTCAATGATTTCGCGATGCGGAGGGCTTTGAGACGGTTGATTGTTCTCTGGCAGCCGGTTACGAAGCGATGGGTTGGCAATCAACTCGCGTGCGGTGGGCGGTACGGCACCCGACCACACCCCTTCAAGCCAAGCCGGGATCTTCTGGGATGAGTCGCGGGACTTCTTCATGCGGAACGTTGGGTTGATAACCGGTTCGTGCGGAAAGTTTCGGTCCGCAATTTCTTCTTCCCATCCGCTCCATGCCGTGCCGTCGGAATGAATCGGCTGGACTGAGATTCGGTGTTAGGCCGGACCACAAAGGCAGGGTGGTGAGCGCTCATTGGGTTATCGAGAAGTGGCGGTGTCGTGCTCCCATTCGCCGGAGTGAAGGTAGGGTTTCAGCCGGGATTTCAAGGTCTCTCGGCCGCGGTGAATCAGGGATTTTGTCGCTTGCACGGAGCAGCCCAGGATTGCCGCGATTTCCTCATAACTAACCTCCCCATCCTGGCAGAGCACCAGGGCAGTACGCTGCTTCTCAGGCAGATCCGCTACGGCTTCACTCACCATGTTCATCAACTCCGCACGGGTCAGGGCCTGTTCGCCTGACAACGCAGTGGAATCCTTGATCTGCTGGGGTGAATGTAGATCTCCACCGTCGTCGGGTAAATCGAGGGACGAGGCAGGGTGACGGGCACGCCGGCGGATTTCGTTCAGGGTCAAGTTTCGCGCAATCGTAAATAGAAATGTGCTGAACTTGGCGGTGGCCTGGTAGCGGGCGGCCGTTTTCCAGATTTGCAAGAAAACGGACTGTGCCAGGTCTTCCGCCTCGGTGGCATCGGGGAGCGATCGGTAAATAAAGCTAATGACCGGCTGCTGCCATCGTTCAACTAATTCGCCGAATGCGGTTGCATCACCCTGGCGAGCTCGCTCCATCAGGGTGGCATCCGTCGTCGGGATCGCGGTCTCGGCCATCGGCACGTGCAGATTATCGAACACCGACGAGGGTACAAGGTTGCACCGACCCGAGAACCGCTTATCGTCGAGACCGAATGGACGGTTTGATTTGCACGATGATCGCGGAAGGACGCGAACAGCTTGGCGGCCCGCCGGGACGTTCGCCCGAGGAGTTGCGCCCGGTTTTCAAGAAATTCGTGGGAAACCATACGCGCCAGATCCGCCGTGAGCACGAAGAGGGTGCGGGTGGACTGGCGGTGTGCCGAGCGCGGGCGGCGATGCTGGATGTGGTGGTGGTGCAACTCTTGGGCGCCCTGTGGCCGGCCAGCGTGAAACGATTGTCGGAGACGCCATTTGCCCTGGTGGCGACCGGTGGGTACGGCCGGGCGGAGTTGAATCCCTGCAGCGATATCGATCTGCTGTTTCTGGAGGGAGGAGGCGTCATTAAGGAAGATGGTTCGACACCGTTGTCGGGGCTCCCACCGGCGTTTATACAGATGCTATATGACATTGGATTGGAGCCGGGGGATCGCGCCGTGCGCACGATTGACGAATCCGTTAGACTTGCGACGAAGGATATGGAGACAAAGACGTCGCTGCTGGAGGCGCGGCTGTTGGCGGGCGACGAAAAGCTGTTTCGGTCCCTGCAGGCGGCGGTGCGCGAAAAATGCATCAAAGGGCGGGAATCAGCTTACATTCAGGCGCGACTGCAAGACCAGGAGGCGCGGCGGCTGAAACACGGTAGTTCACCGTGCATGCAGGAGCCGAACGTGAAAAACGGGGTTGGCGGTCTGAGGGACTATCAGAATTTGCTGTGGATGGCGCAGGTGAAGTATGGGATCCACAATCTCTCCGAGCTGGAAGAGCGCGAGATGCTCGATACGGGAGAGAGGGTACAGCTCGAACAGGCTTATGATTTTCTGCTCCGCGTTCGGACCGAGCTTCACCATGTGGCGGGGCGCGGTTCGGATACCTTGACGCCCAACCATCAGCCGGCGGTGGCGGCTGGGTTGGGTTTTTCGGGGGATCCGCGACGGCGTACCGAGAAATTCATGCACGAGTACTACAACTCGACGCGGAACATTCATCTCATAACGCGTACGTTGGAACAGCGCCTGGCGTTGACGGACATGGGTGAGAAAAAGCGTTGGCGGGATTTGCTTCGATTGCGCCAGCCGGCCGCTCGGACGGAGGAGTTTGACGGCTTCACTCTCAGTCACGGGCAGTTGCATTTTGTCGACAAACGGCTATTGCGTGACCATCCGGCCCGTCTGATGCGCGCCTTCCTGCACGCCCAGACCCGAGGGGTGGCGCTTCATCCCGACCTCTCGCAGTTTATTCGCCAGCAGGTTCAGCGGTTGGACGACGATTTTCGGACGAATGAACATGTTCGGGCTACCTTTTTCCAGATCCTTTCCGCGCGCGGAAATGTCACGCCCGCTTTGCGAGAGATGCACGAAACAGGCCTCCTGGGATTTTATCTGCCCGAATTCGGCCGCCTGACAAATCTTGTCCAGCACGAGTACTATCATCGATATGCCGTGGACGAGCACACCTTGAAGTGTATCGAGAAACTGGACCGCGTCCTGTCCGCTGAGGACGAACAGAGCCGGCGGTACGCGGAGTTGTTTCGCCGGATCGAGCAGCCTGAAATTCTTAACCTTGCCCTCCTGCTGCATGATTCCGGAAAGGCGAGCGAGGCAGGGCCTCACGAAAAAATGGGCGGCCAACTAGCCCTCCGCGTCGCACGACGCCTGCAACTGAACGAGGTAACTGCGGAGACCTTGAAACGCGTCATCGAGCTGCATCTGGTGATGGTGCAGACGGCACAGAAGCGCGACTTGGAGGATCCGTCCGTGATCCGGGCATTTTCCGACCAAGTCGAGTCTCTCGGAAATCTCGACATGCTCACCCTGCACACGTTTGCCGATTCGAACGGCACCAGCGAATCCTTGTGGAACGGATTCAAGGATCGCTTGCACTGGGAGTTATATCACCGGACCCGTGAATTGCTCACCGGCGACACCGGCCTGCGGTTGGCGGAGGCGGAGCAGCTCATGGCGTTGCAGAAAGAGGTGATGGAGCGGTTGCCTCCAACCTTCGCGGCTGACGAGCTGGCGGCCCACTTCTCGGGGATGCCAGCGCGCTATTTCCAACTGCACTCGGCACTGGAAATTGTCCGGGATCTGACGCTCGCCCATCAGTTTATGCATCTTCAGATGACGGTAGAGGAACGGGCGCTCGAACCCGTGATCCACTGGCAGGATCAACGGGATCGTGGCTGCGTCGTGCTCCACGTTTGCACCTGGGATCGTGCTTGGCTGTTCAGCAAGATTGCAGGCGCCCTCGCCGCTGCCGGGTTGAACATTTTCGGCGCTCAGATTGTGACGCGAGACGACGGGGTAATTTTTGACGAATTCACAGTGGCAGACGCCCGCTCCGGCGAGCTGCCTTCAAAGGATTCGAAGCAAAAATTTGAACGCCTCCTGCTGCAAGTGTTGACGGGCGAGCTGGCCCTTGCTCCGGCGATCGCAAAGACCAAGCTTCTAAGGCCGCTATGGGTCGGGGTTGCGGGAGACTGCATCGCAACCCACATACGCCTGGACAATGAGGCGTCGGCAGACCGGACCTTGATCGAAGTAGAGGCGGAGGATCGCGTGGGTCTATTGTTTGCCATTTCTCAGGCGCTGGTCATGCTCCGGTTGGACCTCATTCTGGCTAAAATCGTGACGGAAAAAGGGGCCGCCATTGACAGCTTCTATGTCACGGAGATCGGCGGTGGCAAGGTAATCGATCGGGACCGCCAGGACGTTATCGTGAAGTCGCTGGAGAAAGCAGTTTCTTCGTTTGAGGCATAGCTGGCCGCACCGCCTGAAGGAATCGAAAAATGCCATGTCGCCCCCCCCCGCAGAAACGATCCCTCTTCCTGTAATTCTACTTACCGGTTTCCTGGGGGCTGGAAAGACGACCCTGTTGCTGCGCTGGCTCCGGGAATCGCCCGCGACTGGGTTGCGGCCGGGAGTTGTCATGAACGAATTCGGTGCGGAAAGTGTGGACAGCCAGCTCATTCGGAGGCCAGGCCTTCTGGTGGAGCAGGTGTCGGGTGGGTGCCTCTGTTGTGCGGATGACAACGAGATCGGGAATGCGGTGGGTCGGCTTGTGCGCGCCGGTGTCGCGGATTTTCTGGTGGTGGAAACCTCGGGGCTGGCCGATCCGGACAACGTGATCGATCTGCTGACCGATCACGACCTACTGCCGCAAATCCGGCTGCAGGCCGTTGTCACGGTGGTCGATGCTGCCTGGTATGCATACCCGGGGGAAGATTTCGGTGAACGCATTCTCGCCCGGCGACAGATCGAGTTTGCGGATTATCTATGCCTGTCGAAATGCGACCTACTCGAGGCGATCGCTCTGGAAGGAGTGGTAGAGGAGGTGCGCCGAATCAATCCACTCGCCGAATGGTTCCGCCTGCCGTTTGGGCTTCCAGATCTAGGCACAATTCTCAAAAGGCCGCCTGCAGCCGTTGAACTTCGGGCGACGACCGAAGTCATCCCGGGTGGGGCGGGCAGGGCGGAGGGAAGCCATTTGCATGGTCGTTATCGAAGCCTTAGTTGGCGATTTCCTGTGCCGGTTGATCGCAGCCGGTTTGAGAACTTCCTGACAACGCTACCGCCACGAGAAGTGGTGCGCTCCAAGGGCTTTGTTCGGTTCCTCCAGACGCCTGACAAACTCCATGTATTTCAGTCAGTCTGGGGCCGGGCGATGATTGAGGAATTTCCCGCCCGGCCGTGGCCGGATCCGGTGATGGTTCTCATCGGACCGAGCCTGCCGGCAAGCGTTCTTGAGCAACGGCTCCGGGATCTCACTTTTGGCGAAAACCGGACAATCCGACGAATCGCTTAAGTCGGCATAACGAATTGTGGCCGGCCCCGATCGTCTTACTTACTGACGCTATTCTTCGCGGTAGCTGCGTTGAGTCGCAACTGGAGCCGTGAACGCTTGCGGCTGGCGGCCTCTTTCTTCACCACGCCGGACTTGGCTGCCTTATCGTAGGTGGAAGCCGTATCGCTAAAGAGGCGGCGGGCTTCCTCGAGCTTACCCCCCTCCAGCGCGGTCAGAAACCTCTTCTCGACGGTCTTGAGCCTGGATTTGACAGAGACGTTTTGGGCAGCTTTACGGGCACTGCCTCGAACCCGTTTTCCGGCGGACTTGGTGTTCGGCATATCGATTCAGTTCAAAAACAAGAACAACAACGGTATCGACCCACCGGCCGATGTCAACGGCTCAAATTGAGGTCTTGAAGTTGCTGCGCCCCACGGTTATTTGCGCGTGACACCCCTTCCCGGGATTGGTCCAACGGCCACCCGCTATGAAAGAGCTTCTCATGTCGCCTTCGCCGATGATTGGCAACACCTCTTCCAGCCTGTACACTTGGGGCATGTCAGAGAAAACGGTGAACCAGATTTCGATGGCGCTGCGGGACATGTATGACAAGGGGATCGCGGCGATTCAAAAGAACAACTTGGATTACGCTGTCACCTTGCTCTCGACAGTGCTCCGGCAGGAGCCCTCCTTTTTTGAGGGCCGTCAGGCGTTGCGTGCAGCCCAGTTCAAGAGGTCGGGGGGTAAGACGAGTTTCTTCCGCAAGTTTGTTGGCGCCGCCAGTGCGCTGACCAAAGGACAACTCGCCCTGAGGAACAATCCTCAAGAGGCGCTCATCGTTGCAGAAGATGTTCTCAATGATGATCCGGGTAACAAGGATGCGCACGAACTGCTAGCGGACGCAGCGTTGGTGATGCAGATGCCGAAAACAGCGGTTCTCTCTCTCGAGGTCGCTTTTCGTGCCAATCAGTCGGACCGGAAGCTGGCGGAAAAGCTTGGAGACACCCTGTACGCACTGAAGCAAAATGACCGGGCGGAGAAGATTTTCCGGGATCTGGTTTCGTTGCACCCACGGGATCCGGGGTTGAACGAGAAGCTTAAAAACGTACTCGCAGCGCGGACCCTATCCGAAGGGGGATACGAGAATCTGGCAGATGGAGCGGGGTCGTATCGGGACATATTACGGAACAAGGGTGAGGCCATTTTATTGGAGCAAGAGCGACGAACGGTAAAGGACCCGGAGGTCGCTGGCCGGCTGATTGGGGAGTACCAGACGCGTTTGGAGGCGGAACCGGAAAACCTGAGGCTGATGAGCCAAATCGCCGGGTTATACGCCGAACGGAAGGAGTACGAACGGGCGATTGAGCAACTGGAGCGAATGCAGACGATCGGTGGCGTCGCCGATCCTGAAATCGCGCGAAAGATCCACGAATACAAATTGAAAAAGTTTGATCAAAAGATTGGACAGATAGACCCCACCGGAGCGGATGCGCCGGAGCAGCGCATGGAGCTCGACGCGAAGCGAGGGGTTCTCGTCTTGGAGGAGGCCCGGAAGCGGGCGGGATTGTACCCGACGGATCTGATGATTCGGTATGAGTTGGGTTTGCTATCTTTCCAGGCAGGGCGACTCGGTGAGGCGATCGCCGAGCTGCAAAAGGCCCAAAACCTTCCCATTAGACGCATCGCCGCGATGAGTCTCCTTGCGCAAGCGTTTTCGAAACGGGGCATGAATGATCTCGCAGCTCGGAAACTTCAGGAAGCACTCAAGGAGAAGCAGCTATTTGACGACGAGAAGAAGGACTTGCACTACCAGTTGGGGACGGTACTGGACGCGATGGGGCGCCGCGACGAGGCGATGGAGCAGTACAAGGTGATCTACGAACAGGACATCGGGTATCGGGATGTCATGAGCAAAGTGGATGCATTTTACACGGCCTCGAATTGAGGTCGCGCATGCCGTTACATCCGTGCTTTCGTCTTGCCTTCTTCCAGCAGCTTTTGTTCCTCCGGCAAGAGTCTTCCAGCCTGGGCTTTGGCCAGGTATTCACGGGCACGATTTCGGTCACCCGCTTCGGCCAAGAGGTAGCCAAACGTCAAATTAATGCCGGGCTTGTCCAACTCCACGAGGGGAAGTTGTTCCATTTTGGTCAGGGCTTCGGTAAGCCGGTTCTGCCGGGCGAGCGCAAAGGCGTAAGTCGCCACGTAAGCCGGTTCGTTAGGGGCTGCCTGATACAATTCATCCGCGAGTTGGACCAAGTCTGGAGCATCCAGTTTGAGTAATAGGCCGAAATATACCGTATTATTCTTGGCAGCCAGATTTCGATTGTTCACCTGCAATAGCTTTCTGGCCACTCGGTACTGTCCGAATGTGTTGTCGGTCAGGAGGTATTCCCGGAACAGCGTCATCAGCGCGGTCTCCTGACTCGACGAACCGTTCGCGATTTCCCACCACGTTTCCTCGCTTTGGTTGAGCATTCCCCAAGCTTTGGCTGAGTTTGCGAGGGTTTCCAGCAGGCTTGGGATCTTTCTACTTGCCTGGATGGCCTTGGCCCATAGTCCGGCAATGACGCCGGGTGTCTGTTCATCGTGAGGCAAGTTCTGGACCGCTCTAGCCTCGTAGGCGAATCGGAGGCATTGCCAAACTCCCCAATCCGCACCTCCCAGCCAGTTTCGCAGCCCCAACCAATCGTTTACCACCACGTAAAGCTCCGCAACCGCCATCCCGGGGCCGGCGGTCTTAAGCAGCTCCGGCGGCAGCGTACGGACCCATGCCATCGCCGGGGCGCCGAGGCCGCTGGAGTTCTGCCAAGTGATGAATTCGGTGAGGGAACCAGCCTGCTGCACCGCTTCTGGCTTCAATTCTTCGAGAGCATTGGTAAACGCAGGCCGATCGGTGACTCCGAGAACGGAAAGTCGAATGAGTTTATCGGAAAATGTCGCATTCGACTGTTTGGAAAGCTTGGTACTGAAGTCGATGGCTTGCGCAAAATTCTGACGCTGCATCGCATCCACAGTGAGAAGGTTCAGAGCGACGTTATAGTTGGCGGAGGAGGGCCCGATTTTTCGCAACAATTCGAGTGCTGTCTGCCGGCTGGTTTCCTCCGGAAGGCTCAATTGAGCTCGGGCAAGATTGATCTGTTTGAGTTCGTTCGTTGGAGCAAACTGAAGTGCCTTTGCGAAGTGGAACTCCGACCGCAGGTAGTCAGCGAGCCCAAAATAGATCGTTCCAGCAGTTTCATGGTAGAATATGGACTCACGCTCCTTCGGCGGAAATCGGTCCAGGGCCGCCCGGGCGGTTATCAAATCACCAAATGAAAGAGCCGTATGCGCAAGCTCAATTTGGCTCTCGATGCGCTCCGGCTCTCGATCCGCTATCCTGGATCGCCAGAGTATCGCGTCCCGAAGCCCCAGTCTCGCCGCAATTTGCGCCATCAGGCGCATGGCTCGCACATTGTTTATATCCTGCTGAAACAGCCGCCGGGCAGCAAACGAGGCGTCTTTGAGCTTTCCTGCCTGCAAAAGCTCCTCGGCTCTCGTGAGCAGACGATCATCGCGCCAGCGGCCATACATCACCGAACCCTTCGTCCGCCACCCGACAACGCCGACGATGGCTAGCAGCAGCAGGACGGAAAGCCAGACGACTAAACGGCGATTTGAGTCGTTCGAATTGGCGGATTTTGACCCGCGGCGACGGTTACCTTCCATGGGGATCAGTCAGTTAGCCTGTGACGCTCACTCTACGAGCAGTGTTCAAACTTGCGCCAGTCAAAAGGTTTCCAATTCAATTCACCGAGTATTGGGCAGATCTCCTCCTTCAATCGCCACTCCGGGCCATCGCGAAGACTCGAACTGTGCCGGCCCGGAAGATTCCAGGTTCCCTCCAATCGAGTCGCCGCTTGGTTCCGTACCGCACTTCCCAGTACCCTTCGCTTTCGAATGCCGTCTTATCCACTTCGAAGAACTGCCGGACAGGTCCTGATGTTTTGCTGCATTTTTTGGGCGTTCAGTTTTCCGTTTACCAAAACCTTGCACTCTCTAGGAAATCAGACAGTTCCCGGCGTCAGCTCGCTGTTCCTGTCCGCCTGGGCTGTGGTTATTCGATTCGGATTCAGTGCGCTGGTGCTATTCATCATGACGGCCCGCCGACTTCCCGGAATCTCCCGCCTTGAGGTGCAACAAGGCCTTGGGTTGGGTTTTTTTGGAGGGCTTGGCATGTTTTTCCAATTGGATGGACTGGCGTACACTCAAGCCTCCACCTCCGCGTTTTTCACCCAGGCCTATTGCGTCATCATCCCTCTCTGGGTGGCTGTGAGCCGAAGAAAATGGCCACCCGTCCCGGTGTGGATTGCCTGTGGGCTCGCGGTGGCCGGAGCAGCCATTCTCGCCGACCTGAGCTCTCAAAACCTGCGTCTCGGACGCGGCGAATGGGAAACTCTTGCGGGCTCTGTGTTTTTCACAGGGCAGATTTTGTGGCTCGATCACCCCCGATATGCCGCCAACGACGTCGGCCGTTTCACTCTGGTAATGTTTCTTTCGATGGTCGGCGTGTGCCTGCCCGTGGCCTGGTTCTTCGCCGGGCAGCCATCGGACTTCCTTCGCGTCTATTCCGCCCCAGCCTCCCTCGTTCTTCTCCTGCTCCTGTCCACTGGCTGCACGCTGCTGACCTACCTCTTGATGAATCGTTGGCAGCGGGAGCTTCCCGCCACCGAGGCCGGGCTTCTCTATTGTAGCGAGCCTGTCTTCACGAGCGCTATTTGCCTGTTCCTACCCGGCTGGCTCTCGTCACTGTCCGGAATCGGATACCCGGACGAATCGCTGACGGGGCACCTGCTTCTGGGTGGACTCCTCATCCTCCTGGCGAATGTCTTGATTCAACTCCGGGGCACCGGATTCGGAAATTAGTCCGCTCGCTCTGTATTCGGAATCTCTGATCTTTGGGTCGCTTCCTTGCCTCTTCCATCTGTGCTCCCTAGCCTCTCAGTCTCTTTATGGAACAAGTCGTCATCATGGGCACCGGCTGCGCCGGCCTCACCGCGGCCGTTTACACCGCCCGGGCGAGTCTCAACCCGCTGGTCTTTACCGGCACGCTTCCGGGCGGATTGCTCACAACGACCAGCATTGTTGAAAATTTTCCCGGGTTTCCCGAAGGAGTGGATGGGTACGAACTCATGACCCGGATGCAGAAGCAGGCGGAGAAATTCGGAGCGCGAGTTCAGTTCGCCACCGTCGAAAAGGTGGGTCTCTCGGGAACTCCACTGCGGTTGATTGTGGACGGCGAACCCATCGAGACGCGCACTCTTATCATCGCTAGCGGCGCCGGACATCGACATCTGGACGTTCCGGGAGAACACGAACTCGAGAAAAAAGGCGTCACCTACTGTGCGACCTGTGACGGTGCGCTGCCTCCCTTCCGCAACCAACCCCTAGTGGTCGTCGGGGGAGGGGACTCCGCATGCGAAGAGGCTCTTTACCTCACGCGGTTTGCTTCGAAGGTCTTCCTGGTTCACCGCCGGGATTCCCTCCGCGCATCCCGAATCATGGCGGAACGGACCCTTGCCCACCCAAAAATCCAGCCTATCTGGGATTCCATCGTCACCGAAGTACAGGACGTCAGCGCGGACAAGGTTACCGGCGTTTCTTTGAAGAATTTGAAGACTGAAGCGTCATCACACCTGCCCTGTGCCGGACTTTTTGTGGCAGTCGGCCATATCCCCAATACCCAACTGTTCAGCGGAATTCTTCCGCTGGACGACGGTGGCTACATCAAGCCTGTGACGGGTGCAGCCACTGGTTTGCCGGGGGTTTTTGTCGCCGGTGATTGTGCAGACCGGGTGTATCGGCAGGCAATCACTGCAGCCGGAATGGGTTGCATGGCCGCCATTGAAGCCGAGCGATATCTTGCAGGTCTCTCCTGATGACGGATCACCACCGTTGACCTAGCCGAGAATCGGGTGGTATCAGGCCGAGTTTCCAGGGTGTATCCGCGTCGTACGCCCAATAGTTGCAGGTGAGTTCTTCACCCACCTCAATGTCACGCAAGGCCACGGTCGCAACCGGACCGGTCGCGCCGGGGTAGGTCCCGGTGTTGGGATTGTACGAGTGGTTTAGGAAACACGCATGATCACCGCTCAGGATGACATCGCCGGTTTCGCCGCTGACAAAACAGTACCAGCGCGTATGATCGCGCGCCGAAGTCGGTAGTGACGCGAACTCATACGGTCGGAACGTTTGGTCAAAGCCGGCCTGGAATCGCCAGATCGGCGCACCTCGAAGGATAGGGTCCACCGCGAACAGGCCCGAGCCGTGAATCTGGCTCGGGCCCACCTTCGTGTGAATGAGCAGCATGGTGACTTGCCTTGACCCTCAGCACGCGTGCAATGCTCGGGTCACTTGGTTGGCGAATAATCGGTCGGAGCCAGAAAGACCGATTTCACGCCCCCGGGTGCCGTTAGGGATCCGCCGGCATTTTTCTCGCTCGCCTCGCGGGCCTCCTTCCAGGCGGGGTCGGCGCCAAACGACTTGAACGATGCGGCCGCCGCTTCCTTGGAGGCATAGCTCAACATGTACTGGAGAGTGATATCCGCCGCGGGTTGGTCGCTCATTCGGTGCCAGTAGCCGTAGTTTACCATTCCATGCTTTGCGAAAAGGGCGACGGTATGATCCCGGAAACGGGCGTCCAGATTCGCCAGCCGACCCGGGGGCGTGGTGTAGGTCCGCAACTCGAAGATGCGTCCGCCGGGAGCCGAAACCTTCAACGGAGACGAATAATCCGTCAGTTGAACGAAGTAATTCTCCGGGGTCTTCGCGAGAATCGGCCCGGCCGCCTCGGAAGATTTGTACGCAGCCTGCCATTCCGGATCCGCCATGAACGCCTTCCACGATGCTTCACGCGCCGCGCGACTCGGATAACTCAATAGAAAATGAAGACGCTGATCGGCTGGATCCAACGGCATCCAGTAACCAATGCTCTCGATGCCATGTTTTTTGAACAATGGCAGGGTGGCTGTCCGGAAGCGATTGTGCAGCGCGTCGGCCTTGCCCGGATTGATGGTGTAAACTCGTAATTCGTAAACTCGGATGTCTGGGCCAGCCTGACACTGCATGGAGCCTGTGCAGGCTGCAACGATGCCGGCGGTAACGGCCGTGAAGGCCGGCCATCCACGAAAATTCAACAAACGAGGGAATGTGATCATAGGCCTGCATTTCCGCCCAGAAGTCACCCTCACGTCAATAGAAACTCTCTTGCGACATCCCCTCCTCCCTCTAGCTTTAGTATCCGTTTGGAGTGGGAAAAATTGCCGCCAGTCGAACATTCCCTTCTGAGGAACTCTCTTACATGAATGATGTAGTCAAGAAACGGGGTCGTTGGTGGCTGTGGATCGTTGCCGCACTCTTGGTCCTCCTAGTGACCGCGTGGTTTGTCGTCAGCAGTTCCGCATTTGTTCGAGCGGTCGTCCTGCCGCGGGTTGCTGCAGCCACCGGGTGCGACCTCACTGTCGAGCATATCTCGTTGAGTCCCCTATCTCAAATCACATTGCACAAGCTCCGCCTCACGCCCTCCGGCTCGGAGATCCTCCTCACGGTCGAGTCGGCGCGCGTCCGGTATGATGGATTAGGGTTTCTCCGAGGTGCCATTCGGATCCAAGAGGTGACGCTTGAAACCCCTGTGGTGACCGTGGTTGAGGGGGCGGACGGCAAGAGCAATCTGGACAGGCTACTCGCGTCGTTGAGCTCCGGATCGAAGTCGCCGGGGAATGCCGCATCCGCACCCCCGACGATCGATGTGGCCAACATTTCGTTGCGCAATACGACGTTGCGTAAAACTCGCCCGATCGGACGCGCTGGCATTCAGGTAATGGAGCTTTCCAATCTCAATCTGGCCCTGGACCACCTGAAAAATGGCGGCTCGGGCCGACTGACTCTCGATGGGCTGGGGCGGTTCCTGCAACCGGTCGATGACACGCTCGAGGTTCGGTTGGCGGGTGGGGTGGACCTGACTCTTGGAGAGGATTTGCAGCCGAGAATCGTGAACGGCAGTTTTTCAAATCGTATCAGCACCGCGAAGGGGGCATTTCAAAGCTTTGCCAGCCTCGAGGCGGTGGTGGCAAGCGATCTAACTCCTACCGAGGTGCGGTCGCTCGGCATCCGTTTTCGTCAGAACGGTCGGGATCTGGGACAAATTCGTGTCAACGGGCCGGTCGATCTAGCGAAGAAAAGCGGTAACCTCACGTACGAAGTTTCTGGCATCGACCGCCGGGTACTCGGCTTGCTCGGGGCCTCAGCGGGTGGTCTCGATCTGGGCCGCACCACTCTCACAGCGAGTGGCCGAGTGGATCTGTCGGGTGGTGGCAAGAACTTTGCCTCGGAAGGACGGCTCCAGGTGGGCAACTTTGTAGTCTCCTCAACCAACGGCGTGACGCCCGTGTTGGATCTTGATGTAGCGTACCAGGGTGCGGTGAATCTGGAAGACAGCACAGCGGTGGTTAACAAGCTGGATCTTTCCGGGAAACAGGGGAATCGGGCGTTGCTCAAGGCGTCTCTCGACCGTGCAATGACCCTTGCGTGGGGGAAGGGCGGGTCTGGATTCCGCGAATCGACCTTCACACTCGATCTCACCGGCCTCGCACTCGCTGAATGGCGCCCGTTACTCGGGCCGGAGATTCCGTCCGGAGATCTCGATGCCAAGATCCAGGTGCGCGCGGAAAAGGAGGGCCGTGTTTTAAGGTTTTCTCTGGGCGGCGAGGGACGCAATCTAGCCGCTCGAGTTGCCGGTAGCCGCGTAGAGAATGCCACACTGAAGCTTGCCGCTGAAGGATCCGTGGAAAATCTCAAAGTAGTGGCCGTGGAAAAGTTCTCGCTCACACTCCAGCAGGCGGGCCAAGCCCTCGGAGCTGTGGATGGAAGACTCGACTTTAATCCGGATACCCTTGCGGCCAATGCCCAATTTAATGGATCCGCAATCCTCCCGTCCGTCACCGGATTGTTTCCCGTCCCCGGACTCACAGCACGTGCCGGCGAAGTCAAATTCACCGGACTACTGGCGGGGAAATCCACTGGAACTAATTTATCCGTCAGCGTGGATCTGGCCCGCTTTTCGGGAAACTACGGTAATTTTTTGTTCAACGAGTACCCGGCAAATTTGATCCTGGCTGCGGGCTTCGTGAACTCCGAAGTTCGTGTCTCCCGCGCAACGGTTACCGCCGGCCAAGGCGGTGCATTGGATCTCTCCGGAAATTATAATGTGGACCGCCGGAAAGGCCACCTGGTTGCCAAATCCAGAAATCTGAATCAATCGGCACTCGGCCCTTTTCTCGCCGTCGCTTTCCAGCCGAAGACCCTGCAGTCGCTCAGCATTGATTTGGATCTCACGGCAGACGTCGATGCCGACGGGGACTCTCAGTTGAGCGGTGAGGTGCAGATGAAAAACCTCGTGGTGCACGACAACGGCCGCCCGATTGGGCTTCCAGCGAAACTCTCGGCATCCATCGACGGCGGTATGAAGGGCTCTCTCGTCGAGATCCGCCGCCTTCTTCTTGCGATCGATCCAACCTCACAAGCCACGAATCAACTCACCGCCTCGGCGCGGCTGGATCTGGGGAGCAATAAACCTGTTCCGAGCTCGTTTTCAGTGCAGAGTGATGGCCTGGACCTGACAGCGTATTACGATATTTTTGTTCGTAATCCCGTCGAAGGCACTCCTCCGACGGTGCCTGGGAAGGCATCCCAAGCGCGTGCCGAGGTGGAGCCTGCTCCCATTCCACTCCCGATTCAAAAACTGGCCGGCGAGATTCGGATCAAACGTTTGCTTCTGCACGATATCGCAATTTCCAACTGGACGGCAAAGGTCTCGGTTGACCGAGGGGTGGTCCGTTTGGATCCCGTTGCACTCAGTCTTAACGGAGCTCCGATCACCAGCCGCGTGAAGTTGGACCTGAGTGTGCCTGGGTTCGGCTACGATCTCGATCTGACGGCGGACGGAATGCCGATTGCTCCGATCAATGATTTGTTGGATCCAGCCTCCGCAGGACGCCTCGCCGGGACGCTCACGCTGAAGAGTCACTTTCAGGGCAATGGGATCACCGGCCTCAACCTCCAGAAAAACTTGACCGGTCAATTCGAAATGGGCGCCACCAACCTGAATCTCGCAGTCGCTCAGTTGAAAAGCCCAATCTTGAAAACCCTGGTATCCGTGATCCTCGGCATTCCAGCCGCCATCAAGAATCCGGCCGGAGCACTTGGCAACATCGTAAGCCAGCTGACCGGCAGCACGAAGCCCGCAAGTGCTCAGTCGGGGTGGGCTGACGAACTCAGCAAGTCGCCCATTGACGCATTGCAGGTCAACGCCACTGTAGGGTCCAGCAAGGTTCAATTCCAGCGCACCAGCGTGCAAAGCCGGGCGTTTTTAGCCGAGTCCTCCGGAACGGTGTCCCTTGCCCCTATTCTGACGAACTCCACGCTTGCAGCCCCGGTCGTTGTCTCCCTGAGGCGTCCTTTGGCCGAATTCATCGGGCTCCTCCCCGCCGATTCGCCCACCAACGCGGTCTACGTCAGGTTGCCAGATTTTCTTTCGCTCAAGGGAACACTCGGAAAACCGAAGGCAGACATGAATCACTTCGTGCTCGCCAAGCTTGCCTTGAAGTCCGTGGGAGGCCTGGGAGGGCAATCCCTCAAGCCTGTCCGGGAAAAGGGTGGCAACTTGTTGCAAGGTCTGGGCAATTTGCTGAATCGCGCTCAACCGACTGCCGCGACAAACACTTCATCGCCTGCATTCCGTCCGACGGCTCCCACCACGGTTCCTTCTAAGTCTGCCATTCCCCAGGAAACCCAGCCACTGTTGAAGACGGGCCCGCCTCCGGCAACCAATCGCACGATTCAGATCGATCCCTTCCGTTCCCTCTTCAAGGGCAGCAAGACCAATAATCCGGCGCCCAAGTAGTGAATTCAGGGTCGTTGCAGAATTGTTGCAGCTTTAGCATTGTGTTCCGGCTGCTTCTCTTTTCCACTGTCGGCTATCTACCAGCCAGCCGAGTACTACTTAGCAGGAGTAACGCGGGTGGTCGTCCTCGTTTCCAGCGTTCGTTTTTGCCGAATCAAAGCGAAATTATGAAAATTCACACTACCCAACAAATCACCCGAAAGGGTCTCCCCACTCCATCTCGTCCGTGGATGGCCCTTGCTTGCTCCCTGGCTCTGGCCGGTGGCTTCGCAACAATTCATCCGCAGGCCGCAACCGTCGTTCCTCCCTCTTACAAGGTCACGGCGGACACGTCCAAGCCTGGTTTTATTTGGCGAATCTTCGCGAACCAGGCGAACCAGGCGAACAGCTATGCGCGAACCGAAGACGCCTTGGCGGGCCTTCTGGTTGATGCGGATGGAAATCCCTTGCCCAACCTCGCTGACCCTGCGCAATAGGGCGTCGCCCTTGCATCAGGTGCGGCCCCCAATCCGGCCAATGCGACGATCCAATTTGAAATCGAAGACGTCATTAACCTGAACAAGAACGACGGTGGCTCCAATGGAAACTTCACACCGGACGGCCAAATGCCGGGAGCTCCCGCGACCGACGGGTCAGGGAATGGAATGGCTGCGGAAATCATCACGTATCTCGATCTTCCAGCAGGTGAGATCACCATGGGTGTAAATTCAGATGACGGTTTCCACACGACTGTCGGCCCTATCGGCGACCCGTTCAAGACGACGGTATTGGGTCAGTTCGATGGTGGCCGTGGGGCAGGGGATACAACTTTCAAATTCACGGTGGTGGAAGCGGGAATTTACCCCTTCCGCACTACCTGGGAACAGGGTGGCGGTGACGCGAATGTCGAATGGTTCACGGTTAAGGCCGATGCAACGAAGGTTCTGGTGAACGATATCGCCAACGGAGGTGTCAAGGCGTATCGAGCAGCGACTGCCAAGCCGTTGGATCCAGCTATCAAATCTGTCAAACCTCCCATCGGAGATCGGCAATTAGCTGTCGTGGCATCTACCGTCAGTGTGGTTTTGGTGGATGGCGATGTGTCAACCATTGATGACGCAAGCATCGACTTCAAAGTCGACGGGAAGCCGGTCGCAAGCAAGGTTCGCAGCGGGAAAACGGTTACACTCACCTATGCTCCCGTCACGATTCAGTTTCCGGGGGATAAACACGCGGCCGAGCTGACGTTCAAAGCTTCGGGCGGTTTCTCACGGACAGAAAAATGGAACTTCCGGAATCTGAAGAACGTGGTTCTCCCGACGGCAGCGTTGGTGGAAAACTTCGATTCCACCGTCGAGGGAACTCAGCCGAAGGATTGGGTCGCGACGAACTTCACGCTAGAATGCACCGCCGGTGATGACATTGCGGATCAAAAATCGGACACCTACAAGAATTGGGTTGTGATTAGCACGGACACGATTGCACTGGTTGACGATGACGGTATTCTCGAAGTCAATCCGTCGGAGAAACTCAACGGCAAGGCACTGAAGATTGAGGATCTGCGGAGCGGCAACGTTTTGTATGCCGAATCCGATGGTCGGTGTAACGGGACCCGGGCTACAGTTCTTGCCGACAAGGCGGGAATTTTCGGCCAGACACAGATCATCGTCTCGAAACCGTACAATCTCTCTGCGATCAAGAACCCGGTGCTCTCGTTCGGTAGTGGATACGAGCAGAACCAGGATAGCTATGGGGGTGTTGAGTATTCCGTCGATGGCGGGAAAACCTGGCTGCCGGTTGTCTATTTCCTGGACGGCCCGGATATCTTGGTTAATCCAGACGGAACAACGGATGGCGTTGGCACGCTCAATACCAAACAGGGAGACAGCACTCTCTGGACCGTGGACGGCGTGCTCAAAGGGGAAGCATACGGTGATGTCATTGCGGCACCGATCGACGCCAAAATCGCCGATTATATCGCTCCGCGGGTGAACGATGACCACACCGAAGGAAAGCGGATTGAGATTTTCCGCCTCCCGGCGGCAGCTCAGAAGGCGGACGTCCGGCTGCGCCTCTCGGCGACCGGTTCCGACAGTTGGTACTTCTTTGTCGACAACATCTCGTTCTACGACATCGCCGACACCACGGTGGTTGAGCTTCCCATCACGGGCTTGAAGGCTGCACTGAGTGACAGCGATATTGTTCTATCTTGGGTTGGGGGTACCGCTCCGTTCCTAGTTCAGGGTTCCCAAACCATGGGCGGTAGTTGGATCGACCTCTCCACCACTTCCGAGCACACCGCCAAGATTCCTCCTGTTGCGCCCGTGACGTTCTATCGCATCCAGGACAAGACGACCAAGACTGTCAAGCTCTACAAGGCCGTTCTCAACGGTGCGAGAGAGAAGCCGACAGCGGTCGTCACCGCAGCCACGGGTCTCGGGCTCTTGGCTATCGATGGAACAACCGCCACTTACCTTGCGAGTTATCAAGGCTTGGGCGGAGCCCCGACAGCGTGGCACCTGCATCGCGTCGATAAGGCGGATGGCTCGGGTGGCGTCTTCCTTCCGTTCACGCCGGTGGGAGCGCAAGGAACCGCTGGATACTACGCTGGGCAGGGTACCATCTCAGCCGCCGACGCAGCGTTGGTTGAGGCGGGGAAGGCTTACTTTAATGTTCACACTGCCGCTAATCCCGGCGGTGAAATTCGCGGCGATCTAGTAAAGCCGTGATATAGATTTTCGGCTCCGAGTGGAGACGATTGCTGGCGGGCTGTGGCGATGAAACCGTGTGTCATCCCACAGCCCGCCTTTTCTTTGCCCCCTAAATCAACCTCAGAGCAGCCTGGGCTGATTTCCCGGCGGGCTGCCGGCGATGAATTTCAACCCTAGCTTTCGATAGCTCGCTTCGGTCGCGGTTCGGCCCTGTGAGGTCCGGTTGAGGTATCCTTCCATGATCAGGTACGGCTCGTAAACTTCTTCAATCGTGTCGGATTCCTCACCGACCGCCACGGCAAGCGAATTCACACCCACCGGTCCCCCCCCGAACTTAACGATAATGGTTTCCAGGATGCGCTTGTCCATTTCGTCGAGACCATTCTCGTCGATCTCGAGAATGGCGAGCGCCTTGTCGGCCAGGGCTTGGGTGATCCGGCCATCGGCTCGTACCTGCGCGTAGTCCCGCACCCGCCGTAGGAGATTACCAGCGATGCGGGGCGTGCCGCGGCTGCGCCTAGCAATCTCCATGGCGCCATTTTCCTCGATCTCGACCTGCAGGAGACGTGCGGCTCGCACGAGGATTTTTTGAAGTTGATCCGCGGTGTAATAACCGAGGCGCTCCCGAATTCCAAACCGAGTTAGCAACGGAGCCGTCAACAGACCGCTTCGTGTGGTAGCGCCGATCAGGGTAAATCGGGGCAGTTTCAGTTGAACGCTGCGAGCGTTGGGCCCCTGGTCGATGATGATGTCGAGTTTGAAGTCCTCCATGGCGGGATAGAGATATTCTTCGACCGTCTTCTGGAGGCGATGGATCTCGTCGATGAACAATACATCGCCCTGCTCGAGATTGGTCAGCAAGCCCGCAAGATCCCCCGCCTTTTCGATGGTTGGGCCGCTGGTGGTCTTTAGGTTCCCGCCCATGGCCTTGGCCAGAATGTTCGCGAGTGTCGTCTTGCCGAGTCCGGGAGGTCCGCTGAGCAGGATGTGATCGAGGGCTTCGCCTCGTTTTCGCGCCGCTTCGACGGCGATCTCGAGCCGTTCCTTCACTTTGGCCTGGCCTGTGAAATCGACAAATAACGACGGCCGGAGTGTGACCTCCAGAACCGGGTCCGGATTGTTCAGCGTATTTAAGGGGCGATCCACTGGTGCGCAGTCTGCGGGTCCCTGGAGAAAGTCCAAAGATGAAATTGAAAATCTCTGCTGTTCCACAGGACCCGCCCTTTCATTTTCTTCCGTTGAGAAACGAAGGGGATTTGGCAAAGCTGAGAGCGTCGAGACGTTCACGGCCCGCGTGCGCTGAGTTTTGACTGCTCCGTCGCCGCCCCCGGGTAGGTCTTCCGGTTCTACTCGACAAAGTCCAGCGACCAACCCAGACATTGGGCTGCCGCCGCGGGCAACATGGGCAACATGGGAAACGAAGTGATTCGAGATCTATGAAAAATTCGTGGTTCCGGTTCCGTCGAGTAAACCGAGTCCGTGCTTTCACCCTGATTGAGCTGTTGGTCGTGATAGCGATCATCGCCATCCTTGCCGGCATGCTGCTTCCGGCGTTGGCTGCGGCCAAAGAGAAAGCTCTGCAAACGGCCTGCATCAACAATAACCGGCAACTGGCTCTCGCCTTGCAGATGTATCCGGCGGATAGCAACGACTACATGCCTTGGCCGAACTGGGAGAACACCTTCGGACCCGGCTGGCTGTATCAGCCAGTGGCGGGAAGAGCACCGGATCCCGTGAAGACCAATGAGTTACCTTTCATCGAAGCCGGTTTATACTGGACCTATTTGAAAAGCCGCAAAGTGTATAACTGCCCCCTCGATCGGACCAATGTGATCTCTTGGCAGAAGCGACAACAGCGGATTTCGAGCTACGTGATGAACGGGGCTGTCTGTGGCTTCGCCAAGCTCGGCCAAGGCAAATCCTACAAACTGGGCGCATTCAATGGGGCGGCCTACGCGCTGTGGGAGCCAGACATCAAGAATTACGGAGGCGTTTGGGGGTCCAACCCCGGGTTTGACGGCAGTCAGTATCCCAATGAATTGGAAGGGATTGGGCGGCGCCACAAAAAGGGAGCCATCATTACCGGCTTCAGCGGACAAGTGCACCTCATCCGATATGAGACGTTCCAACAGGAGCAAACCCGCAATAAACCCGGCCTACTATGGTGTGTACCGGGGAGTCCAACAGGAGAATAACAGGACCAAAAATTCCGCCGATGTCCGAGCTCAAAGCCCGCAGGGGCTGAATTCCGCAGTTTAGCCCAATCCGGACTTTGCGGCCGTCCATCCAGTGCTAATTCTTGCAGCATGTTGTTCGAACCTGACGTTGCCGCTGAAACGCCGGACTCCATCCGGATCCGTGGTGCCCGGGAACACAATCTGAAGAATCTCTCGGTCGATATCCCGAGGGGCAAATTTGTGGTCATCACCGGCGTGAGCGGGAGCGGGAAGAGTACCCTCGCATTCGATTTGTTGTTCGCGGAAGGGCAGCGCCGTTTCCTCGACTCGATGAATACCTATGCCCGGCAGTTCGTGGAACAATTGAGCCGGCCGGATGTCGACCTGATTGCCGGCTTACCACCTACTGTTAGCATCGAACAAAGAACGTCACGCGGTGGCGGAAAAAGCACGATTGCAACGGTGACTGAGATCCATCATTTCTTCCGGCTTCTGTTTGCACGATTGGGAACTCAGTTTTGTCCCGAATGCGAGCTGCCGGTGGAGGCACAAACCCGGGATCGGTTGCGGGAGGGCTTGGAGGTAGAGACACGCCGCCGCGGGGATTTGCTGCTGCTGGCTCCGATCGTGCGAAATCGGAAAGGTTTCCATAGCGAGGTCGCCACCTGGGCGGCCCGTCATGGCTACCAGGAGCTTCGAGCAGATGGGCGCTTGCACCGGACGGATCGCCCGTTCCGACTCGATAGGTTTAAGGAGCACGATGTGGAGGTGGTGGTCGGAGTCCTCGGACGGGCTCGAAAGAGGTTGCAACGAACGGGCGCCACCATGGGCGGGGGACAAGCCCGGACGCCTCAACAACTCGTCGACGAGGCGCTCCGGGTAGGAAAAGGAGTCTTGTATACGCTGGATAATCATGGCTGTACCACGATCCATTCCACCGAGCGGGCTTGCCCAAAATGTCGTCGAAGCTTTGCCCTGCTGGATCCGAAAAATTTCAGCTACAATTCCTCTCAAGGTTGGTGTCCAAAGTGCCGGGGATTTGGAGAATTATTTCATCTCCCAGACGTGGAACGCGGAGCAAATGCGGAGGCGATTGAGGAGAGTTGGTGGGGGTGGCAGGAGGGTAAACGCGAAGAATGCCCGGAATGCCACGGTGCCCGATTAAGGTCGGAATCGCGCGCGGTGAGACTCAGCGTTCCCGGCGTGGAGCGGGCTGGATTCAGTGGTTTCCAGGCGGGGCTGACCCTGGATGACCTCGCGCAGTCGGCAGTGTCGGATGCGGCACGAGCTTTCCAGCGTTTGAAGTTCACCGGTCGTGCCGCGGAGATTGGCCGTGACATTCTCCCGGAGATTCGTGAACGACTGCGATTTCTGGAGGAGGTGGGACTCGGGTACCTGCAGTTGGGCCGCGGGGTGACGACACTAAGCGGTGGTGAAGCCCAGCGGATCCGACTTTCCGCCCAGCTGGGATCTAATCTCAGTGGAGTTCTTTATGTGCTGGATGAGCCGACCATCGGCTTGCATTGCCGAGACAACGACCAATTGCTAGCCGCTTTATGTAAACTGCGGGAACGTGGAAATTCCCTGGTGGTGGTCGAGCACGACGAGGAAACGATGCGCCATGCAGATTGGATCCTTGATCTCGGCCCGGGCGCGGGAATCAACGGAGGTCAGGTCGTGGCCGCTGGGACTTTGGCTGAATTGATACGGCATCCCGATTCGCTAACCGGGCAGGCGCTTCGAGAACGTCGGCGGTTTCCCTTCCGCGGTGCGCGACGGGCCGTCGCAACTCTACACGGGAAACGCTTCAAGAAAAATGACCCCGCAACGGTCGACGGTTGGCTGGTTTTGTCGGGGGCCTATAAAAACAACTTGAAGGCGGTCGATCTTCGCATTCCCTTGGGGCGTTTTGTTGTGGTGACCGGTGTCAGCGGATCCGGCAAGAGCACTCTCGTGAAGGAGTGCCTCGTTCCGGTTGTTGCGGCCGAATTGATGAAAAAAGGACGTAACGCAAAACAGGCCAAGAACAATTCCACGACGAGCGAAACGACGGATCCATCGAGGGGACGCCTTTCTGGTGCCGGATTGCTGAAGGCGGTTCATGAAGTGGATCAGGCACCCATCGGGCGGACCCCTCGCTCGACACCGGCGACTTACGTCGGTTTTTTTGACAAGATTCGAGAGCTGTTCGCCCAGACTCCGGAGGCGCGAGTTCGAGGATTTTCCGCAAGCCGATTCAGTTTCAACAGTTCCCAGGGGCGATGTCCGCGGTGTGACGGGGCAGGGGCAATCAAGCTGGAGATGAACTTCCTGCCCGTAGCCCATGTGCGGTGCGAAATCTGTAATGGTGCCCGCTTTAATCCAACGACCCTGGAGGTCACATACCGCGGCAAATCGATCGCCCAGGTACTAGAGCTCAGCGTTGCTGAGGCCATTGAGTTCTTTTCAGCTCTACCCTCCATTCGAAGACCTCTCGAGGCATTGCGCGATACTGGTTTGGAATATCTCCGCCTGGGACAGACCAGCCCCACGTTAAGCGGCGGAGAGGCACAACGGGTTCGACTTGTGACCCACCTGCTGAGCGGCCTACGGCCATCGCCCGATGTCCTCCCCCATCCCTCGGGTCAGAGTCGGACCCTGGAAAAGGGCGATCTATTTGTACTGGAAGAACCCACCATCGGCCTCCACTTCCAGGATGTGAGCCGCTTGGTTGAAGTGATTCAGCGCCTGGTTGATGTCGGCCACACGGTGGTGGTCATCGAGCACAACATGGATCTGATCGCCGAAGCAGACTGGGTCATTGACCTGGGGCCAGAAGGGGGCGAGGCCGGGGGGGGGATCGTGACGGAGGGAACACCGGAACAAGTCGCCGACGTAAGATCTTCGCCTACCGGCCAATACCTCCGGCGACACTTCTCTCGAAAATAGTACAATACCATTGACTGACCCCAATAGATGGGGTCGGTCAATGGTATTGTATACTCCTGCTGATTTCCAATTGCTGTTGCCTTGAGGTTGCGTGGAGTGCGTGCACTCTCTAACCATGATTGGATCGAGTGCGTTGCTCGCGGTTGGTTGGATTTTCCTGGCGGTGATTGTCCTGTTGGTTCCGAGTTGCGCCCTTCGCAATCAAGTGCCGGTGCCTCAGCCGGTGAGGGTCACTGTGCAGGCTCGATCGTTCCGGTTGGAAACAGAGGGAGCGCGATCTGTAGAGGCCCTTCTCGAGCCGATTCGTCTTGCGAATAATGTTCCCGCCGTAGCCTGCGCGGTGGTTCGGTCCAACCGCTTGGTGGGGATTGGCGCGGTGGGCTTCCGGCGGTGGGGGGTCACCAACGAGCCCGTTACACTCTACGATCGATGGCATCATGGGTCGTTGACCAAGTCGATGACGGCGACGCTGGCTGCCATACTGGTGGACGAGGGGAGGATTCGTTGGGATTCCACACTGGCCGAAGTGTTTCCCGCCCAGGCTGCCGCTATGAAACCGGCGTGGCGGGCTGTTACTTTGGATCAACTAACCGCCAATCGCGGTGGTGGACCGACTGATCTGCAATCCAGCGGGATTTGGATGGCGCTTTGCAATTTCTCGGGGCCACCCACTGCCGCGCGAAGACTTTTGTTGGAGCGATTGACCACGTTGCCGCCCTCTTCCGAGCCGGGAACACGTTACGAGTATTCAAATGCTGGATTTTCGATAGCAGGTCACATGCTAGAAACCGTTATGGGGGAGCCGTGGGAGGAATTGCTTACCGAACGCGTTTTTCTTCCTCTGGGGATTACATCGGGAGGGTTTGGCCCTGCGGCAACGCGCGGGTTAACGAATCAACCGTGGGGACATCGAATGATCGATGGAAATCCGGAGCCCATTCCACCGGGGGCGGGCGCCGACAATCCAGCGGCTATCGGTCCCGCCGGCACGGTCCACTGCAACGTCCTCGACCTTGCGCGTTACGCGGCATTTCACATCTTGGGGGAAAGGCGCGATTCGCCCATCCTTTCGAAGCGCTCTGTTCAGCGCTTGCATACTCCATTGCCGAACAACAACGACTACGCTCACGGATGGATCCTGCTGGAGCGGCCCTGGGGTGGGGCTGGTCGGGTGCTTCACCACGCCGGGTCAAATACCCAGTGGTACAGTGTGATCTGGCTGGCGCCAGCCCGCGATTTTGCGGTGGTCGCAGTCTGCAATCTGGCAGATGCCCACGAAGTGAATGCGGGAAACAAGGCCACGGACCAGATTGCGTCGAGGATGATTCAGGAATTCCTGAGCTCGGAGTAAGGGTGACCTACGCCACGGGATTTCCAACTCCGCCCACGCATTCTTTCCGTCCCGCAAATACGCCGGATATCGCTAATCGTCATCACTTCCCCCTAACAGAACAAAGGCTGCCCGTCGTGGGCGTGGCATAGGTGAGTTTGCACCTTTCACGGATCGCCAGATAACCTCGTTCAATTGAAGATCATCGGCGGCATCCTCTTTGGAAAAATCCATCGCCAACGAAAGAGTGGATCCCCATGCGGAAGCCACGTTTTTTTCCGCCCGATCCTGGGCAACGGGGAGGCAGTGATAGGGCCGTTTATCTGGATGCGGTTGGAAAGCGTTAAACATCGGGTTGGCGCGCGCATCGTATTGGGACATGGGGCGCAACCCGAGGATCAGTTCCATGGTCCGTAGGGCGGAACAAGTTGAATACATCGTGGAGTCACGGAAATTCCGCTTCACATAAGGGCTGATTGCGTAAGCAATGCTGCGATGGGCATCCACATGATCGGGGCCATTCTGGGCATCATCTTCGACGACAAAAATCGCAGTGGACGGCCAAAACCGGGAATGTGAGACCCCCTCGACTAGGCGGCCGAGGGCGAGGTCATTGTCTGCAACCATCGCGCGGGGAGACAGTTTTCCAGTGGAGGTTCCATAGGTATGGTCATTGGGGAGTCGCACGATTTGAAGTCGCGGCATGGCGCCTTCTTTTTCAAACCTTCGGAGCTCCGAAAGAAATCGATCAGCGCGCTGAACGTCGGGGTAATCCATGTCCCAGGGGCGGAACCACGGATCAAAATGCCCTTCGAGGGCTGGCACCCGGCTGGTGGCGGGGTCGTTCAGGGTCTTACCGGCGGCTAGGAATTGGCCATAGCTTCGATAGCTAACACCGGCTTCGCGGGCCTTATCCCAGAGGTAGCCACCGCCGGATCTCGCAATAGTGAACCGCCCTTCGCTCGGGTAGGGGAACTTGCCTCGCGTACCGTGCCCGTAGTTCAGCGGCCAGGTTTTTTCGACGAAATCCGAGGCATAGGCTCCCACGGTCCATTCATGGCCGTCGGCGCTGACCTCGCCATCGACATAGAAGTTGTCCAGAAGTACGAACTCGCGAGCGAGTTGATGATGGTTGGGAGTGATGGCCTCCGGAAACAGGCACAGGTTTGCGTCTCCGTTGCCCTCCGGCATGTCGCCGAGCATCTGGTCATACGTGCGGTTTTCCTTGATGATATAGATAACGTGGTGAATCGGGCTGGGACCGCCGATGACGGCTGGAATGGGGTTTCGTCTGCTCCGCCGGGTGGGAGCAAGCGGGCGGGACGGGACCGGCGTACATTTGAACGCTTGGTCCGTGTGTTTTTTCATCGCCTCTTCCAACGGTTCCCCGCGAGTGGGAAGTGGAATGATGCTCAGCGTACCTTGCATCAATCCACCAATGTATTCGCGAAGATTTGAAGGTGCTTCACGACCGGGCTGTGGGCCATGCCGATTGGCATGAGATAGCAGGCCTTTTCCATTCGCAACCAATAGGGTGCGACTATCCAGTGTGACGCGGACGGACGTGGGGTACCAGCCGGTGGGAATAAAGCCAAGGGGCCGGCTATGGCCCGGCTTCTCCAGGTCAAAGACAGCAACGTTATTGTTTCCCGCGTTCGCGACGAAGAGCAGGGATTCGTCGGGCGTAAGGCAGAGCGAATTGGGAGTGGTGCCTGGGGGATCTCCGGGATGCATGGCTGTTGAAAGCGTTTCGACCGGTTCACCGGTGGAGCAGTCCAGCACGGTTACGGTGTTATGGTTTGCGTTGGCGACGTAGAGCAATTTCCCGGAACGCGACAGCACCATTTCGTTGGGGTGATCACCCGTGGTCCACCGCGCTGCGACACGGCTCGAGGCAACATCAACCACCGCTACCTGGGATTTGCCCCACAGACTGACATAAACACGAGAGCGGATAGGGTCGGGGAGACAGAAATAGGGAAACGCGGAATCAGCGGCGATGGCATCTTGGAGGGCTGCCTGTCGTTTTTCGACGGCTGCCAGCTCCGGATTGGCGGATAGCGGTTGGGGCGTCGACGCAATGGATGCCGAGGTGTCCCCGACAAAGAAACGGATCGGTTTCGCGTTCGAAGTTAAGGGGATTTGAATCACATTTTCGGCGAAAAGCTCGGTGACCCACAGACTAGAGCCATCAGGCGCAACGCTCATGCCGGCGGGGACGCCGCGCTCCAACCCCGGGCGTAGGCGGATAGTTTGAGGATCGGTGAAGAGTCCACTTTGAAACGCCCACGAGCGAACGACCTCGGTGGCAGCGCCACTGGTGAAAATGCGCCGACCATCGGGTGAAAACGCCAAACCATAAAACGCTTCATCCACCTCGAAATGGGCTACCAGGCGCCCCTCTGGCACGGTGAGCGTGATTAGCTCATGGGGTCCCCAACCGGCGTGGAGAACGACGGCAAATTGGCCATCCGGATGTATAGCGATGTTAACGGGGAAGTCGCCCAGGGGGACTTGTTTCCCCGCCGGACGCAAAGACCATTGATTGGGGAGCAGGACCGAGCCATCGGGCTGGACGCCTGGAAGATCTACGGCGCTGAGTCTTTCAATTGAAGACGTTAGCAGCAGAACTAATGCAGCGAGGCGTAGGAACATTTTGGTGAGGATAAACCCACTGCGGTTTGGCCAAGGTACTTCGGCGCGTGACACATCAGAAGGGATCGGCCCCGGTGTCGTAGGTCGAGGTTCGTTGATTCATCCACCATATATCCCGGTTGTTCGCGAACCGGCCGTCATCGAGCGAGCCATAATCCAGCACTTTGGCATCGAGCCCCTTTTTTCCTGCTCGCGGTTTCTCGATCCA
Source organism: Pedosphaera sp. (assembly GCA_009695205.1). Classification (GTDB taxonomy): domain Bacteria; phylum Verrucomicrobiota; class Verrucomicrobiia; order Limisphaerales; family UBA9464; genus SIBK01. Next base: position 85,748 of record SIBK01000002.1, read on the forward strand.
TTTCCGCAATTCGCCGTGGCCATCGATGAACGAGAGCGCGCCAGATCCGCCGTGGAAACCGGCGGGGTAGTCGACCCAACCCTGACTGGCCGTCTGTGCCGGTGTGTCCGACATCCGAAACCCGAACCCACCATCGTTGATGCTGGCGGGGTGTTCGTCGATGAACACAAAGGTCTGAGAGGAATTTTTGACATCCGATTCTCGGGCAAAAACCCGCCACTTACCACCAGGATTTCGATTCCCACCGACGTCTGCACTGTCCAGCCAGTACCCCTTCGTAGGTGTATTGTCGGACCAAGTCCCTACCGCCTGACTGGCGGCGACGCTGCGTATGCGACGGTAGGTTGCGCCTGCGCGCTTGAGAGTGACCCAGTCGCCGGGGCAATGATAAATACCGGGAGATTTCGTATAGGGACCCAGAACAGCAGTCTTAGGATCTAATAGTGTATTGACATCCCAATTCGACGGATTATTGGGGTCTTGATCCACGCTGCCCTTGATCCAGCCGTCGCCTCCGTAGGTGTTGGGAAAGTAGTTGCCTCGATAATCATCAGCATATAGGTGGAATGCCAGCTGCAGTTGTTTCATGTTGTTGAGGCATTGAATTCCCTGGGCCTTTAATTTCGCCCGGCCAAGTGCCGGGAGCAGCATCCCGGCAAGGATGGCGATGATGGCGATGACCACCAACAGCTCGATTAGAGTGAAGCCCGGGCGGCGATGGTTTGTTGCGGGACGGAGGAAGGGTGTCATTGAATTCAGATTAGCTCTTGCTGCCGCAGAAAGGGAAGACTGAAGACGACCCCGTGTGCGGAAAACGAAAGCCTCCAGTTCATGCTGGGCCGCCGGTGGCTCTCTCGGCGAACCGGTAGATCCGCTTTGCGTTGGTGTGAAAATACTTCCGTGCGGCTGTCGACCCTTTGGAGCTGAAGTACTCGAGGACGAGTTGGTGAACTGTAGCCAGAGAGGCAAAGCGGGCGCTGACCGGCCAATTGCTGCCATAGACGATTCGGTCTTCGCCAAACGCGCCCCAGACGGCGTCTAGCACGCGCCGATAAAAGTCGACAGACGCCGGTGCGGTTCCATCGGTCCGGCCGGTACCTTCCACCAGTCCGGAGACCTTGAGATTGATGTTGGGTTGGTAGTGACAGGCGACGATACCTTCAACCCACGCGTTGGGGGGTTGCCGGCTGTCAATGGGCACGTTGGCGCAGTGATCCACAACGATTCGGAGGGCGGGGACCTTTTTTCCGACGAGGGCTGCGGTCTTCAGTTGATCCGGTCCGATGAGCAGGTCAAGAGCGAGGTTGCGTTCGGCGAGATGTTCCAGGTCCCGAATGAATTCCGGCCGAGCTGCCTCGATCTTCACATCCCACAAGCCAGTACGAATGCCACGAAATAGAGGATTCCGCGCGAATCGGTCCAGCTGTGCGGTGAAGTCCGGGCGCCCGGGTTTCAGATGGCCTACGAGTCCCACGACGAAACGGTCTTTGGCCGCAAGATCCAATACCCATTGGTTGTCTTCAATCCACGGGCTTGCTTCGACGACCACCGTGCCGGTGATGCCCAGGGGTTCAGCGAGCTTCCGGTACTCGGAGGGAAGCACCGGGCGATAAAGAACAGGATCGGTCTTGTCCGGCCATGGCACGCCTTGGGGACGTGTGGGGTCGTAGAAATGGGTGTGAGTGTCGGTGATCGGGACGCTAGCGTTGGGTGCGGTGGCACAACCTGCGACAGCCAGCGCGGCGGCTGCGGTCGTGGTGCCGGCAAGAAACGAACGCCGAGTGAAGGCCGCTTTCATGATGCTGGAGAAGCGTCGCCTTACCAGCGGACCTGTTCGAGATAGCGGAGGCTCTGCGGCACTTGCTTCACCGCGTCGGCCGATTCGTCCTCAATGAAGTAGTGCTTCACACCGGTGCGGCGCGCGGCGGCGAGGATCACGGGCCAATTCATCTGGCCGGTTCCAAGCACCACATCGTTGTTGGGGTCGCCCTTCCCTGTGTGGATCCCTGTGGGCTGTCCGCGCCGGTAATCCTTCAGATGCACAAGCTCCCAGCGGCCCGGGTACTTGGCGAGCCATTTTTCGGGTGCCTCGCCCGGATATGCGACCCAGAAGACATCCATTTCGAACACGACATTTCTTGCATTGGTTTCGCGGATTAAAATGTCCATGGCGGTGGTGTTTGGGCCGGCGGCACCCGGTTCAAACTCGTAGCCATGGCAGTGATAGAAGCATTTAATTCCATATTTCGCGAGGACCTCCCCCGCGTGATTAAAGACACCCACAGCGGTGCGCGCCTGCGGAGCATCAAAGGAGCCCTGGTGGGGGATCCACGCGCACCCCGCGTATTTCAACCCCAACGCTTGAGCCTCTCGGGCGATGCTTTCCGGGTCATCCCTGAATTTGTCGAACGGGAAATGGGCGGCGATTGGCGTCAATCCTCGGGAAATCAGCTCCTGACGGAATTGCACCGGCGTCTGTCCGTAGGTGCCGGCGAGTTCTACTTCATGAATTCCGTACCCTTTTACAATATCGAGGGTGGACGGGACATTGCGGGTGAAGTTCCCACGCAGACTGTACAACTGCAGGCCGGTCGGCCCCTTGAAGCTCGGGCCGGTCCCGACGGAATGGGTGGCGGTGGTGCAGCCGGCGAAGGTCAACGTCGTGGCGGCAAGTGCGAAAAGGCGGGGAAGCAGGAATTTCATGGAATCGGTGGGGGAGAGTATCGCGAGGTGCCATCGAGTTCAATGCCGCTTGTGCCCCTACACATTGAACTTGAACAACAGCACATCGCCATCCTTCACCACGTATTCCTTGCCTTCCATCCTATAAAGCCCTTTTTCCCGCGCGGCGGCGACGGATCCGCAGGTGACGAGATCCCGATAGGCGACCGTTTCCGCCTTGATGAAACCCCGCTCGAAATCGGTGTGAATCACACCGGCAGCCTTCGGTGCGGTGTCGCCTGCGTGAATGGTCCAGGCGCGGACCTCCTTTTCGCCCGCCGTGAAGTAGGTACGCAGGCCGAGCAGGTGATAGGTAGAGCGAATGAGAGCTCCGACGCCGGATTCCTTCACCCCAAGTTCGCCCAGGAAAGCCTTTGCTTCCTCCGTGGTTAGATCAACGAGATCGCTTTCAATCTGCGCGCTGATGACGACTGCTTCACAGGCGAGATGATTCGTCGCGTATTCCCGAACCTTGACGACGAAGGGATTGGCATCCGCCGTTGCGAGATCCCCTTCCTTCACATTGCAAGCAAAAATCGTGGGCTTGTCCGTCATCATCCAGAACAGGCGTGAGACGGCGCGTTCCTCCGGAGTCAGTTGCAGTGTGAGGGCGGGTTTCCCACCGTCCAGATGGGTTTCGAGCTTCTTAAGGATTATCTCCTCAGCGAGGGCCGTTTTGTCACCTCGTTTTGCGTCCTTGGCGACACTTTGTAGCCGCTTTTTCACAGCCTCGAGATCAGCGAGGACAAGTTCCGTGTTAATCGTTTCAATGTCGCGCACGGGATCCACGCTGCCGGTCACGTGATGAATATCGGGATCCTCAAAACAGCGGACGACCTGAACCATGGCATCCACTTCACGGATGTGGCTCAGGAACTTGTTGCCCAACCCTTCGCCCTGCGCCGCCCCTTTGACGAGTCCAGCGATGTCCACGAATTCGATGACCGCCGGGATCACCACCGTTGTCTTGGCGATCTTTTGCAGGACTTCGAGCCGTTCATCCGGAACGGTAACCACTCCCACATTGGGGTCGATGGTGCAGAACGGATAATTTGCCGCCTGCGCCTTGCGGGTGCGGGTGACAGCATTGAAAAGGGTGGATTTACCCACATTGGGCAGACCGACGATACCGGCTTTCAGCATAAAGAGGGCCGGAGGATGCCGAGCTCCCAGCGAGTGGCAATAGCCAAATGTTGGAAATCGGACTTCAGCGGTCCTCGGCCACGTTCATGTAGCCGATAAACATTTCCTCCCAGCTTTGTTCACCGAACTTCACCGTGGCTTTCGGATCGGGGTTCTTGGGATTCCATTGCGTATTGTCGAACCCGCCCGTGATACGGACGATCGTGCCGGCAGGAAGGAGTTGGGGTGTTGCGAGCCGGTAGAGCGCCTGCCAGTCGAATCGATAGGCGGGAACACTGACCAGGATCTCGCGCTTGCCGTTGGGGAACTGCGCCTCGAATTGCATGTCCTGACCTCGGTAGTGCATGTGCGGGGCGACCTCATAGACCCAGGTAGCCTTTGAGAACGTGGTCGTGGCAACCACACGACCTGCACGCGAGTTGGCATTAATGACGAAATTGGAGTTATAACCCGCTTTCGTTTTCAATTCTTGGGTCGGAGCCTTGTGGGAGAAGTACAGGCCCAATTGCGAACGGTCGGTCGTCTCGGTGCCATTCACCGTGTAGTGCATCTGGAAAACGAAATAGGAGTTCCCCTTCAACAGCTTGCCGGTGGAAGCGGGAAATTCGACGGGGTCCATTCCCGGCACATACGCTGCAAAATATCCATTGAGCCCTCCGACAATGTCTTTAAATTCTTGAATGCTGGATCCCGCGAAGACAAGCCCGTGGTGCACCACCGTCTGATTACCTGGCTTAAGAACTACCGCACGCAGCCAGACATTGGTTGTGAACGGACTCGCAACTAGCAGGTATCGATAATCCACGGTACCTGTGGCAGGCACGGACTGCTCGTCGATGTCGATGATGTAGTCCGGTGTCCCCAGCCCCCAATCGTTGGGAGCGGGTGGTGGAGTCGTTGCCAGGATGTCCGGTCCATTTCCCCGCAAGGCACCCGCGTCCAGCCAGGCGACCAATTTGTCGACGTCGCTTGGTGCGAGAGAAAAATCATTCGCTAGCGCGGGATAGCGTGGATCGGCATGCCAGGGCGGCATGTCCCCAGTCAGCAGATCCCGGCGAATTTTGCTGGAGCGAGAAGCGATCGCCTCATGATTCGTCATGGCGTAGGAGCCAATATTGCCGGGGCTGTGGCATCGCACGCATTTGTCGATCAACACCGGGGCGATGTCCCGGCTATAGTCCAGCGTGCCCCAATTCCGGAGTGGCATCGGAGATTCGGCAGGAACGGCACGCGAAATCAGGGGAGTTTTGCCTGCGAAAAAGCTATCCAGCGCATCCGCCAAATACGTCCTGCGAACCGTACCGGCAAGCGTTTCACACGAATGTTCCAACGCGCCCTGGTAAAACGCTGAGAGATCACTGTTGTCGAGGGCGATCACTTCGAAGGCATGCGTGCAGCCAAAGGCTCTGGAGACAGCCTGACTCCGGTCATGAAGTATCGGAAGGGTGATGGATTGAGTTCGCGCGAAGTCGGCGATCTGATCGCGGGTGTCGCGTGGATTGATAATCCAAAAAACGGTTCCGTTGGGTTGATGTTTTTCCGCAAGGGACTTGATCGCAGGCCAATGAGCCTGGACTTCGGAATTGTCTCCAAACACAAGGACGACCACGGAGGCGTCTCCCTCGCGGTGCAGCTCGCGCGCAACCTGGCTGTGGTCGATCAGGCGAAAGTTTTCGACCGGGATGCGCGGGGGATGGATTTTGAGCTTTTCGAGTCGGTAGAATCGCCGGCCCTTGGCATGTCCGCTCATGTCATGCCAGCGGGTAGAATCGCCACTGAGCGTCAGATCCAACAGGGATTCCCAGTTACCCGCCTGCAGATCGTCCACCCCTGATAACCGGTAATCTCCGGGGCTGCCCTTCCCCGTGAGATCCAGGGCAGGCAGGCCGCACGTGGGATCCCAGATTCCGCGGATGGGTTGTGCGGCCGCGGTTACGGTGATTGCGAGCGTAACGATCAATTGGATCATACAGCGATGGAGCAGTTTCATTTCCGGGGTTCTTCAAATCGGACAACTTTTTCGCCCGGACGTGCATACCCGAGCACTTCGCGTGCCGTTCGTTCAACGGTTTTTGGGTCGTTCTTTAATGCTTGATTTCGGGCCTCCAGCATTCGGTTTGTTGCCGCGAGGCTGTCACGAAATTCGACTTTTCGCTGCAATTCAGCGCGCCGTGCCTGGTTTGACTTGAGCAGGGGCAGATATTTCAGCCCCGCGCCCAACAGGAAAGCGACGAACACCAGGGTGAGTACCATCCGGTAGATCCAGGTCCCAAAACTGGTCATAGGCACCTCATCTTGAGTTTCATTTATAGACGCGTTGCCAGGCTTCCAAACTGCGGTCCGGCCGAAACGTTAGGCGTAGAAAATTATCCGGAGAGCGGGATGCGTACGTGGTCATCGGACCACTCCCAAAACGATACCCACCAAACCCAGAAGTATGGACGTAAGCGCCGCCTCGGGATTCGAGCCATTCGGCGACGGTGGAACCGTCGCTTAAACCTGCCGCACGGTCCGGAGGTCCCAGCTCCCGGATCGCTTGGTCATAGGTGTAGTTGCCGACCCTGGACGCCCACTGCACCTTTGGAGCGCAGGCGGGCGCAATCCCCAACACGACGAGGATCAACGGGATGCCGCAGGCACGGAACACGGCCTTATGGTAGCCGCATCCGGCCATTCGTCGACCGCAAATCGCACGTGCCGCCAGAAACGGGCGCATCCCGATGTTGTGGGTGCGTCCAATCCGCACGGTTTGCAATTTGCCGTTTTTTCAAGTTTGCCAACACGTTGGTGGTGCTCGGAGCAAAGCTGCGGAGCAGCGCCAGAGAGTAGCCGCAGAACTCCGGACTCCGTGGAATCTAAACGGTCCTTCTCCCGACTTCGCGGCAACTGCACACGTTCCATTGCCTCTGATAACACCACAACCTTTTGTTGCATATGCGACAAAAGGTTGCGTAAGCGATTGACTGGACCGGAAGGCGTGGTGTCATCCGCGAGAAAGATTGTCATTCGGGGGGGGGCTTTCGTAACGTCGCTGCCGCATGTTTTCGCACATTGTCATATTTTGGACGGATCCCGCCAACCCGAAGGATGCGGATGATCTATTGGCTGGATGTCACCGCTATCTGAAGTCCATTCCCGGTGTGATGAGTTATCACGCGGGCAAGATGGTCGGCAGCCCGAGGCCGGTGGTCGATCAATCGTACCACGTGGCGGTCAATCTTGTGTTTCCAAACAAGAAGGCGCAGGACGACTACCAGGTGCACCCGATGCATATTGAGTTCTTGGAGAAAGTGTTTCGGCCGCTGTGCAAGAAAGCTGTCGTCTATGACTTTGAGTAGGGATCGTTGGGGAGGGATTGCGAATGGCGTTGACGCTGTGGTTCTCCTCCTTTGAGGCGGAGGGGAAGCTCCATCTGCCGAAGCCGATCTTCCACCAGAGAGCTTGCTCCAAGCCCCAGCAATCGCAGGGGCCGGTGTACGAGATGCTCGCGCCCCAGCAGCCAGCACCCCAGGCGGAATAGAACCCCCGCCTCCGTGATGGGTTCTTCCATCGAGAATTGTCGCGTTAGGGTTGTGAAATTGCCGTAACGAACCTTCACTAACACCGTGTGTGCCGCCAGGCGTCGCCGTGCGAGCTTTCCCGTAATCTCGGCGGCGGCTTCCCGCAGGCACTGCCGCAGGATAGTCCGGTCGTCGGTGTCGCGTAGAAATGTGGTTTCGCTGCTGATGCTCTTGACGTCGTCCCCAAGTTCCAACGGTCGGTGGTCTTCACCCATCGCAAATCGTTTCAGCTCGGCGGCCCACGATCCAACAAATGGCCGCAGGTCGCCCGAGTAATCCTGCAGGTCGCCTACCGTCCGGATTCCGGCCCGTCGCAGATTCTCCGCTGTAACATGTCCGACGCCATGAAGGGATTGAACCTCGAGCGGGCGCAGGAACGCCACCTTTTCGCTCTCGCGAATCACGGTGAGCCCATCGGGTTTCTGATAATCACTGGCTAGTTTAGCCAGCAGCTTGTTCGGGGCGACGCCCACGGATGCTGAGAGGTGTCGTCGGGTCAGGATTTCGGCCTTAAGTTTTCGCGCCAACGGCAGCGCTCCTATCAGGCGTTCGTCTGGAGAGGAGTCGCACGGTCCCCCGGACGTAACTTCGATATAGGCTTCGTCCACTGACATTTGCTGAATGCGACCCCCAGCGAGTTCGCGAACAATGGCCATGACCTCATGCGACTCCGCTCGATACGCGTCGATGCGGGGGCTGACAAACATGCCTTCCGGGCACAGTCGGCTGGCCGTGATGCTGGGCATGGCCGATCGAACGCCGAACCGGCGCGCTTCGTAGCTCGCCGCGCAGACCACACCGCGTTGGGTGGGTGGTGAACCAACGATGACGGGACGCCCTCGAAGCTCCGGTCGATCACGCTGCTCAACCGAGGCGTAAAATGCATCCATGTCCAAATGGAGAATAACGCGGCTCAACGAGCACAATCTAGGAAGCCAAGCATCGAATTTGCGAAACAAAAAGCCGTGAAAGGTACGCTCCCGCAAGCGGGCACCTCGCGGTTGACAGCTTGGGGCAAGCATCACAGCATTCAAACATGGGTTTTTCGGAAGCCGTTGATTCCCCGTTTGCGACAAAGTCATCACTGAGCCGTCGCGATGTCCGCCGGCCGGTTTGGGCCTGCATCGGATGACAACGCCAGGGCGCATTCTGCTTTGTAGCCCGCACCAGATCAGTCCTCGACTCGGGGCGTCAAAAGTCTATGTCGAGGTCGCGGCGGCTTTGGGCAGCCTGGGATGGAGGACTCGCATTGTTGGGCCGGAAGAGGTGGGTGGCATCGAGGGCTCGGCGGAATATCCACGCGCCCTGCGAGATTATCTGCGGAAGAATGCGAGCCAATTTGATGTAGTGGAGTATGAACACAACCGGCTGCCGTTCCCCCGGTCCGATTTTTGTCCGGAGACATTGTTCGTCGCCCGTTCTGTTCTGCTGAGCCATTACTTCCAGACCACGCCGATTCCTCCGCGGCCGCGGTTTCGCTCCATTGTGGGACATTGGCTTTTTTTGGGGGGCCGCCGGCGTCTGTATGCCCGTATCACAGCGAATGCCAACCGAACATGCCATGAATCGGATCTGGTGAATGTCCCAACTGAGGAGGATGCTGCGGTTCTCGCTGACGCGGGGATTCCGTCTGAAAAGGTACTCGTCGTGCCCTTCGCCCTTACCCCCAAACGGCAGGAAACGCTCGCGCGCGCAGCGAGTGTGCCGCCAACACCGACCATCGCGTTTGTTGGAACGTTTGATCCGCGCAAGGGAATGGTCGATTTTCCACCGATCGTTGCGCGTGTCTGCAAGACGCGCCCCGAGGTTCAGTTTCGACTCTTGGGGACAGCCGGGATGATTTCAGATGCCGTCGGTGTCCTGAGGCATTTTCCCCGAGCGCTGAGGGGCCGGATTGAAGTCGTGCCTGAGTTCGAGCCGGCCGCCCTGCCGGGGTTGTGGAGGGGTGTGCGGTCGGGATGTTTCCATCGGCCATCGAAGGATTTCCCTTCGGGGTGCTCGAAATGCTGGCGGCCGGACTGCCGGTGGTCGCGTATCGAGTTCCCGGCCCGTCGGCAATCCTCGCCAGCGAATACCTCGTCCCGCTCGGCGATCGCGAGGGCATCGCGTTGCGACTTCTCTCGCTCTTGGAAAATCCGGCGCGTCTGGCGGCCGCACGGACCCAAGCAATCGCTCGCGCCGCCGAGTTTTCCTGGGACGATATAGCCCGTCGCACCGCTGCACGCTATGAACTAGAACTCCGTTGAGAGCAGGGTAACACGCTGCTTAGATGTTGCTCGGAGCCTCTGGTAACCTATTTCAGAGTCTTGATGAACGCATCGGCCTCCGAAATGGAGTGGTTCATCTGATCCAGGAGGCGTCCGATGTCATTCTGGATATTCGTGGCCTCACCTTTGAGCGAGCCGATGGCTGCGGCGTTGAGGTTATGCTTCAGATAAAGCACGTGATCGCGGAATTGGCGGAGCACAGGCTCCATCGTGGCCTCCGAGGAGTGAAGGGAGGCGGAGACTGTTGCATAGCGAGACTTGGTTTCGGCGAGCTTTGTTCGGCTATCGCTGGCCAGCGACCCATTGGACATGGTGCTGATTTCCTGATTCCACTCGGCAAAGAGGTCGTTGGCTACTTTGTCCATGTCGGCGACCCCGTAGGGTCAAGAAACTCGAACCTGCCAATTTGCAGGGATTTGCAGGAGCACCAGGAGGTTGCGCACCAGTCGTGGCCTCGGTTAACTTTCCTCGATGAATTGGAAACGTTGCTGGCGCATATCACCACTTCGGTGGATAAGGAACTCCTCCTTGGCAACGAGTATTGGGTGACGAAAAACCGGATTCTCCGGAACCGGATCAAAGGGCGATTGCGGCTCACGGACCCGGAGCGAATCAGTCCGGCCGAGAGCGGTCAACGTCCTGGCAGGAAAGCTGTGGCCCCGAGGGTTCGACCGGAAACGATCCTCGCGTCGCCCAGAAAGCTCATGCCAAAAAATTTGACGGTTCCATTTTGACGCTGCGGGTCGTGGATTCACCAGTAAACGTTCAGTGAACCTCCGAAAAACTGCTTGGTTTTCTCCAGGCCTGACATTGCGTTGGTATACTGCCTCCAATTCATCGATACGGCATGGCTGTCAAAAAACGTCAACGTGCCAACACCCCCGTGCCAAATACCCAGGTGATCCTGTTTTTCGGGGGCCAAAGTGCCGTCGAACAGCATAATTGAATTATCGAATCCAGCGCCGTCATTATTAAAACACTCCATGAGCAAATCCGTTTGTGAAGGCGATGTTCGAAGGTTGCCGACCTTGATGTCAAAATTGCTTCCCTCGTTTGCTTGAACTGTTTTCGACTGACAGGACATGGCTGCCTGACCGTTTTCGGAGTAGCTCCAGATCGGAATTTTCCCGTCCGTTGGCCCCCAGAACGTGGTGCCGGCCTTATAATTGCGAAGAGCGTAGGCTGGACATCGGTAGACAGCGGGAGATCGGAGATAATTCCACAGCAAACCTGTTTCAAAGAACTTTACGTCCGCCATTTTCTCTCCGGCTCGAAGCACTCGGTCGGGAGGGTACGCATAAGAGGGGTCGTGAAATTCGAATCCCCATCCCGGAAAGACATCATAATTGTCGGATGAGTATAGATGATAGGCGAGGCCCATTTGACGATTGTTATTCAGGCATCCGATCGCCTGAGCTTTGCCCTTGGCCCGAGATAGGGCCGGCAGGAGCATGCCTGCTAGAATCGCGATGATCGCGATCACAACCAACAGTTCAATCAAGGTAAATCCCCCGACCGCCGTCCTCTTTGATATCAATAATTGTAGATTGCGTTTCATAAAATGTCGGAGTGTTTGTCCACCATTGTGAGATGATCCTCTGGAGAAGATAGGGATGTCGAGCAAGCAGTTTGGAGTCGGCTCAGGCGAGTATCCTGTTGACCACGCGTCCCGATACATCGGTCAATCGAAAATCGCGCCCGGCATGGCGGTAAGTCAGCATCTCGTGGTTGATTCCGAGCAGATGCAGGATCGTCGCGTGCAGGTCATGCACGTGAACCGGATTCTCGACGGCGTCCCAGCCTAAATCGTCCGTCGCGCCGTGAGTCATGCCACCGCGCACGCCGCCGCCTGCCAGCCACATGCTGAATCCGTAGGGGTGATGATCACGACCATCGGTGCCTTGGGCGGCGGGTGTGCGCCCGAATTCGCCACCCCAAATCACTAGCGTCTCGTCCAGCAGCCCACGCGACTTGAGGTCCTGAAGCAGACCCGCAATCGGCACATCCGTCGCAGCAGCATTCTTCTCGTGACCCGCTTTCAGATCGCCGTGCTGATCCCAGGGCTGGAATCCACCGGTGGTATGGTAAAGTTGGACGAAACGCACGCCCCGTTCGATCAACCGCCGCGCCAATAGGCATTGCTTGCCGAAGATCGCCGTATGGGTTCGATCGATGCCATAGAGTTTTTTCGTCGCCTCGGATTCCTTGACCAGGTCGAAGGCCTCCGGCGCTTCCGATTGCATACGATAGGCAAGTTCGAAGGAGTCAATTCGTGCGGAGAGGCGACCATCGCCGTGTCGTTGCTCGGCGTGAAGGGTGTTGAGGCGCTTGAGTGCGTCGAGGTCCTGGCGTTGTTGCGCGGAGGAGACCGTCGGATTTTTTAAATTGCGAATCGGGTTATCCAGGTCGGAAACAAATGTGCCCTGATACGACCCGGGAAGAAAACTGGAGCCGTACTGGCGCGCTCCTTCGATGAGCGGTCCGGGTCCAATCGCCAGGAAACCAGGAAGGTTTTGATTTTCGGTACCCAGTCCATAGGTCACCCACGCCCCCATGCTGGGTCTCGAAGAAACCCGTTCGCCTGTGTTCATCTGCAAGCAGCCCCCTGGATGGTTGGTGTCATCTGCGACCATCGATCGAATCACACAAATGTCGTCGATACATCGGGCAGTTTGGGGAAATAACTCGCTTACTTCGATGCCCGACTGCCCGTACTTCTGGAACTTCCAGGGCGAGGCCAGCAGATTCCGTTGCTGCCCGAGATAGAGCTTGGGGGACGGTTTGCCGTTGTCCCGAGTCAAACGGGGTTTCGGATCAAACGTGTCCACCTGCGAGGGGCCCCCGGGCATGAACAGGAAGATGACGCGCTTGGCTCGGGCCAAAAAATGTGAGGGCTTGGGAGCGAGCGGATTTGCTGGAACCCCGAAAAGTTGCGGTGTCGCACCGAAGCCCGCCTCGGCGGCAACCTCCTCGCCCAGGAGACTGGCAAGCGCAAGGTAACCAAACCCGCCGCCAGTTTGGCGTAGCATGTTGCGGCGGCTCAAAGGCGCGAAAAACGGAGAAATCGTTCCCTGCTGATTCATAATGTTACTAGGTATTAGCCAGGGTTTTCTTGCCGTTAGTCTACGTAAAAAAACTCGTTTGAACAGAGCAGGATCTGGCAAAGACGTTCCAAGGGGTCCCCCGGACCGGCTTCCCGAAACAGCGTCCGCCCAATGTCGTCTTCGTCAACTGTCGGGCGGCGGCCGAACACGAGGCGATACGCTCCTCGTATCTGTTCGTCGGGTTTCGACGCTGCGGATTGATGCGAGACACGTCGAGCCAGTAATCTTGCCTGGTCGACGGTAAAAGGGTCGTTCAACAAAAAGAGAGCCTGTGGTGCGACCGTGGAGGTGCTCCTTTTTTCGACAATCGCGCTACTGTCTGGACCGTCAAAGATCGAAGCGAATCCGGACTTGGCACCCGTGCGAACCGACATTAGATAAAGGGAGCGCCGCGGCAGCGCCACATCCTGGAAGCCAACGCCACCCCGGCGCATGTCCAACTGTCCCGCCACTACAAGCATGCTGTCCCGGAGGGATTCCGCATCCAGACTCGTTCGGTTCATACGGCTCAGTAGAAAATTCTCCGGATCGCGGGCAAGCGCCTCGGACGAAGCGCCACTTTGCTGCTGGTAAACTTCAGAGAGCATCATAAGCCGGTGCATTGCCTTGAACGAGCCACCGGACTCAATGAAGCGAGAGGCCAGGTAGTCCAATAGTTCGGGGTGGGTCGGGCGCTCGCCGCGTCGGCCGAAGTTGGTTGAAGTGCGCACGATTCCCTGGCCGAAATGATGTTGCCAAATCCGATTGACTGCCACCCGGGCCGTAAGCGGGTTGGTCGCACTCGCGATCCAGTCCGCCAGGCGCAGACGACCGCTGCCTTCCGTAATTGGGGACTGATGGTCTCCTGCCAGGACTCTCGGGAAGCCGCGCGGCACGATTGCGCCCGGGTTCGCGGGATTGCCTCGAAGGAAAATGTGCGCGTCCTTAAATCCCTCGTGTTTGGTACTCACGGGTCCCCCTTCCAGTACCACGACCGCTTGCGGGACGTTGGTTTGGAGTGATTTGTTCAGGGCGTCTAGCTCCCCGTGAATTTGGCTGATACGCGGTGTGAATTTGGAGTCGATCACTCCCTCGCGCTCGCCGTCGTTGAGCCAGAATGGACCGCGAGGAGAACAGAGTTCGTCATATACGAGTTCGATTGCGCTCAGTGGGGTCGCTTCCTTCGCGTCAGGATTAAGCCACGCATCGAACAATTCCTGCTCCACTTTCGCGCGGCTCGCGTCCTCGAGTGGCTGCGTATAGACCCGGACTTCAGCCAGATCACCTCGGAATTTCTCGCCGCTGCCCGATCCGGGGCCGCCAAGGCGCAAATTCTTGATCTCTGGATCGGATGATACGCCATCGAGGAGGCGGGAGTTGCCCACGGCGACGCCTTGGCGATAGAGCGTCGCGCCTTGGCTGCCCCACGTGAGGCTAACGATCTCGAAATTGCTGTTCGTCACCGGCGGAGCGAGGATATCCCCATTGGCACCGTCCTTCCGCAGGATCGCATTCAAACCGCTCCCCGTTTGCGACATCAGGCCGATGCCGTGCCGGCCTCCCCGTGCATCTTCCCATCCGATCAGCCGTTGCCCCGAGGCGGCCTTGTCCGCGAACCGAAAGACCAGGAACAGACTGCCGGCGGGTGGCACCGACTGCGGGACCTCCAGAAGTTCGTTGCCGTCGAAGCGCAACACCGCTCGGCTTCGGCCTCCAATGATGACATTCGTTCTCAGTGGTCCGGTCGCGGACGGCGCCACCGTGGCAAACTTCGCCGTCGAACGGGCTCGGTTTGGCCAGAACGCGACTCGACCATCGCCGGAGGTTAGCAAGCGTGTGTCGTTTGCCCGGAGTTTAAGCGTTTCCGCCCGGAGTTGTGATAGCTCTCCTAACGGTGGTATATCCGCTTCGGTTGCCTGTTGTCGGCGGATTGCGACGAACGCACTTTCCACATTTCCAGCCGCGCTCCCGACGGAGGACTCATCCAGCGATTTTCCATCGGCTTCTCTCAGCGCTTGCCTCCACGGCGTCCACGCATCATTCCCACTGGCAGCCTCGCTCGCCGGCCGGCGAATATCACCTGTCTCCAGGAAATGCCACACGTCCGGATTGCGGTGCGAGTCAGCATGCGCATTGCCGTGATCGCCCTTTTCCGGCTCGTGTCCCAAGTCGCTCGTCGCGCTCCATGCGCGCTCCCCGCCCACTTCAACAATCGTCCAGTCGAGCACCGCGGTTGATGTCGAGTCGGTTTGTGGCAGCACGATAAATTCGATGCTATCGCCCGTCCGCACCACGATGTTTCCGAGGCGATTTGGGTTGGGAAGCGAGCTCAGTTCTAACGCGGCTCCGCTATCGACATGGAACGAAGCGATCTCACGTCGCCCAGATGAAGTTCGCAGATCCAGGGCCGCAGTGAATCCCTTGCTGCCGGGGGCCTTCATGTCCGTGACACGGCCCGTCAATCGTGCGGTCCCATTGAATGGGCTTGTGCAAGAGATGACGATCCCGCTCGTTTTTGACGGTGTGAGGCTGAGGCTCCGCGCTGGCAGTGTTAGTCCCTTGTGCGCGACCGATTCGCCGCGGGCATTCACACGGATGGCCGGGGGATGATTGGTGCCACTGCTCCATCGGTGAAGGCCGATGACCTCGTCCTCGTTGCGGGACAGAGAGGTGCAAGGTTTATAATTCCGCAGGCCGAAGTAGTCCAACCACTGAGCCAGGATTTTGGGATGCAAGTGACTGGTCCTGGCGAAGTCGGACAGACCGATCTCCGAGGGGGCTCCCACTTGGTTCTTGAACTGCCGGCTTGCGAGGAGATATCGCGCTGTCTGCTCGGTCGCGAGCCGCTCGAGGTGAGTCATGTATTCCCAGTCCGCCTCGATCTTGAGCCTGCGGGTTTGCTCTTCGAGGTCTCCAGCGCGCTTCTTGCGGGCCTCGATTCGTTCAACTTCCGCCCTGGGTAGGAGCGGCACGCGAACGAGTGGTGTGTTTCCGAGGACCGGACTTGGGATCAGGCGCGTGCTGAAAAAGATTCCTGCCAGCGCGTAATAATCCTGAATTGAGATCGGGTCGAACTTGTGATCGTGACAGCGCGCACAGCCAAGGGTCAGTCCGAGAAAAGCACGACCCACAACATCAATCTGATCGTTCACGTAATCAGCGATCATCTGATCCTTGTCGACGTCGCCCGGAACGAAATCCGCGATCGCTAACAGGCCGGTGGCGACGAGCGCGTCGGTATCGACTTGCTCCGGGTCTTTTGGCTGGAGCAAATCACCGGCGATCTGGAGGCGCATAAATTCCCCATAAGGCAGGTCGCGGTTGTGGGCGTCCACCACCCAGTCGCGGTAGCGCCAAGCCTCGCGGAAGTCACTTTCAACGGGAAATTGGATCAAATCGCGGGCGTCCGCATAACGGACCACGTCGAGCCAATGCCGGCCCCAGCGCTCGCCATAAGCGGGGAAGCGAGCAGACGATCCACGACTTTGGCGAAGGCGTTGGCAGAGTGATCTCCGGTAAAGGATTCGATTTCTTGAGGGGTCGGAGGCAGGCCGATCAGGTCATAGAATGCCCGGCGGATGAGTGTGGGCCGATCCGCGGGCGGTGCCATTGTGAGCTTCTTGGCTTCGAGCGCCGCGAGGATGAACGCATCGATCGGGGTTTGGACTCTCCCCTTGTTCTGGACGCGCGGAACGACTGGGCAGTGGACGGACTGGAATGCCCAGTGATCCGAACCGGGAACAGCGCCTTGGGAGCTGGGAGCGTGTTCATTTAGCGGACTGGGCGCTCCGCGCTGAATCGACGGCGCAATGTCTGCGGCACGAGTTCGCGCGGCGATAGCCAGGATGATCAAACCAAGGCAGCCGATCTTCATCGAAAGGCCCGCAAAGAAGAAGCAGCCAACAGGCATAATCCACATCGCGCTCATTCAGACAGCATTTGAAGGAAACTTCTTCGTTTTCGAGTCAAAACCTTTGTTCCTTCAGGGCTGCATCAAGCTCAGTCTGAGCAACCGTAGTGTGGTTGGGACGATGTTTTCCATTGAAATTTATCACGGAGCAATGGGTTGAGTGATGAGATTTATGCAGCTACGACGGTTAAACTGGTTTTCTTCAACCCAATCTCGCGACGTCGCTTCACGCTTGGAGCATCCATTGCGAACGCTGGATTCGATTCGTAAAGACCGAGCTCCTGTCGAAAATGATTCTTTTCGGAGAAAGCTCTCTCCGCCACTGCCTTGAAAACTACGTGAATCATTTCCACGCGGAGTGAAATCACCAAGGCAAGGGCAACGTCATCCTGTTTCCAGCGCCCGAGGATCGGATCGGCGAAATAGCAGGGGATATACAGACTTGCGAGCGCCTCGGCGGCCTCTTGAAATTTTATTACCGAGAGGCCGCATGAGTTTTTTGACCCTACGGGAAGTAGGCGGCCACTTCGTCGACGTCGAAATGCTTTAGGGAACATGGATCAAAATGAAGCTGAATCCAATCAGTTGCGCTGGTTGGGTCACCGGAGTATTCATTCTCTCAATTCAATAATCCCATGTGTCTTCCGAAGCGGTCCTTCCAATCCATTTCAAACGGGGCAACTTTAGCCCACGGCTTCACGCTGATCGAGCTCCTCCTGGTCATCGCGATCATCGGAATCCTTTCCGCGATGCTCCTTCCTGCAGTGGCTCGCGCCAAGCGCTCGGCGGATCGGGTCAGTTGCGGAAACAATCTACACCAGATGGGACTGGCCACGCTGATATATTCGCAGGATTTCCGGGGGAACTTTCCGTCGTTCCGAAACTGGCTGCACACCCGGGGAAACGATACCACCAGCGGCCGCCTTTTTCCCTATCTCAGTTCCAAAGAAATCTACAAATGTCCCACGGATCAAGGGGAGATCCTGAAGAAAGTTCGGACCGCAGCCAGCAGGAAGAATGTGCGCAATCACAGCTATTCCATGAATTGCGCAATCTGCCACACGACGGATGTTTCCACTTTTTTGAGCCCGATCCGCACTCTTCTC
This sequence comes from Pedosphaera sp., assembly GCA_009695205.1. Classification (GTDB taxonomy): domain Bacteria; phylum Verrucomicrobiota; class Verrucomicrobiia; order Limisphaerales; family UBA9464; genus SIBK01. Next base: position 103,538 of record SIBK01000002.1, read on the forward strand.
TACATGGAGCCCAAAATGGAACCGACGGACTACAGCGGCGTTGTGGGGCCGGGCGGTGCGGAGCACGCCATGGCCTTTCGTCATCAAAGCCGCGGACACGTCATGTATGCAGACCTTCATGCAGAGCTGGTGAACACAAAACAGTTCGCGCCTTTGGAAAAATCCAAGCGATTCTGGCTTCCGAACGATACGGATGACACCCGTGGCGTTGGGGGCGGGCTTCAATAGCAGTCGGAGTCCTGTGGCTCTTATGAGAATCGAATCTTGGAAAAATCCGCGGACGGTTTCGGCCATTTCAAATCGAGGGATTCGAGGGCGTTGCAGACCGTGCTGGCGACCACGTAGTCGCGGTACCAATTGCGGTCTGCCGGCACCACATACCACGGCGCATGCCGGGTCGAGCAACGATTCAACATGTCCTCGTACGCTTGATGGAAGTCGTCCCAGAGCTTCCGCATTTCAACATCGGCCGCTGCGAACTTCCATTGTTTGGCGGGGTCATCCAGTCGGTCCTGCAACCGTACTGCCTGTTCCTTCTTTGAGATGTGCAGAAAGAACTTCAGGATATGGTAGCCGTTCCCGGTGAGAATTTTCTCGAAGGCATTGATTTGGTCGTAGCGTTTTTGCGACACGTCCTTGGGGGCAAGGTTTAATACACGGACGACCAGAACTTCTTCGTAGTGGGAACGATTCCACACGCCGATGTTTCCGTGACGGGGCAATGCTTTGTGCACTCGCCATAGAAAATCGTGCGCCTTTTCTTCGGCGCACGGCACCTTGAACGCGGTAAATTCGACGCCCGATGGATTCACGAATTCGAGAACTCGCCGCGAGGTCCCGTCCTTGCCACTGGTGTCGATTCCCTGGAGCAGGATTAGAATTCCCTAGGTGCCGTTGGCGTAGAGTTTTGGCTGTAATTCTCCGATACGCTGGCAGAGCTTCAGTGTTTTAGCTTTCGTCTTCTCCTTGTCGAGTTTCGCGCAGTAGTCGGACGCGATAGTACGGAGACGGAGGTTGGGCTTGGCGATGAGCGCTTGTTTCATGGCGTTTCAAACTGCCTGTTCGGGATCGATTTCCCAATCGGAAATTGGCCGGATTTATGGAAAAAACGAGGTCGTTCAGATCAGACGATCCAATGAGACGGATCGATCTGAGGGAAAATCAAAGGCGTTGAGCTGGCATGGGAGCCGGAGGTTTTGGGTTGCGATTCAAGAAGGCTCGCCACCTGCCGCAGATGCTGTTCCAAACGCTGCCGTGCGTAGTTGGGCGCCGTCTTTTGCTCGATCAGAAATGGCCAGTCGCTGGCCTGAGTCAGCAACAATTCCCGGGCCGCTTCCTGGATTCGCGACCTCTCACCGGGGATCGGATGGCGAAGCGATGCTTGCAGGCGGTGGGACATCTGACGCAGGGGACGTTGGTATTGGGCGTTGCATGAGTCCAACCAGACCGACCAGAATCCGCCATTGCCCCAACTTGAGGGCGCGGGGGACACGGTTTCGGGGGGAGGCTGACGCAAGCGATATTCGTCGAGAGAGACCAAATGAATGGACGAGTTCGGTGCGCAGCATCCACGGACAACGGCGTCCAGGAACTCGGGGCCTTCAAACCACCAGTGGCCGAACAGTTCGGCATCATAGGGTGCGACGACGAGCGGGGACACCTCCATCGACGGTTGGGCTGCGGAGAAAACCCGGCGACGTTCTTCGAGAAAGTGCCTTGCATGCTCTCGCACACGTTGCAGTGCGACGGCTCGGTCGTAGGGGCGTCTGGGGCCGTCGCCGCCCGTGATGGCGTCGTACTTGATGCCGGTCGGTATGCGGGCGTCGGGCATTGGAGAAAGCCCGCGCAAACGCGCTGGGTCCACTTCGTCGGCAAGGTCCGTATGAAATTCCCGATATGCTGGATCCCCGGGATAACCCTCAGACCGGCTCCACACCTGTCGGGCTGAAGCGGGGTCACGGGCAAACGCGGTCAGTCCGTGGCATGTTCGAATGGGGGCTAGAGTGGCATGACGTGGAAGTGGACGAGCCTGGCTGAACCCGTGGGAATCCACGATGAACCAGTTGATATGGCCCTCGGCGAGCACGGGTTCAATCTCCGGAACGTAAGCGCATTCCGGGAGCCAGAAGCCACGCGGGGTTCGTCCGAAACGTCGCTGGTACTCGCCAATTCCTGTGAGAATTTGGCCCCGGAGGGCAAACAGGTCGTCGACGAGCAACGGAAGTACGGCGTGTGTGGCCGCCGATGCCACGATTTCGAGGTGAGCGTCCAAATGGTGCTTGTCAAAGGCGGATGGGAGATCGCCATGGCAGGAGTCCCAAAGTTCCAGTCCATCCCGATAGCGTTTTTCGTAGAGGAGGGCGAGTTGCTGGCGGGGATGGTCACTTCTCAGTCTGCACTGTTCAGCTTGGCAGAGTTCAACATGCTCGGCGAGGTAACGGCGTAGGCGCGACCGGAGCAGTGGGTCGTCGAGCATGGCGACGAGCGTGGCGGTGAGGGTGAGGGTTAGTTGCCAGGGGAGGCGATCTTGGGACCAGCCCTCCATGAGGCGGAGGAGCGGGAGGTAACACTCCGCAGTGGCTTCGAAGAGCCACTGTTCCTCGACGCAGCGGTCATGTTCTGGATGGCGTACCCACGGCAGGTGGGCATGGAGGACCAGGGCCAGACAACCGCTGGGGACGGGATCCGCGGGGTGTGAAGGCATGGCCGCGATTCAGCTGGGGGTGGGATCCGGTTTTAAAAAATCGAGGTAAGAGCGGAGTCGGTCCTTCAATTCCTTCCGGGCAACAATGGAGTCGACGAGCCCGTGTTCGCGGAGGAATTCAGAAGTTTGAAACCCGGGAGGCAATTCGGCCTGAGTGGTGTCCTTTATTACGCGCGGCCCGGCAAATCCGATCATCGCGCCGGGCTCTGCCAAGATGAGATCTCCAACACTTGCAAAACTGGCCATGACTCCTGCGTAGCAGGGGTGAACCAGGACGCTAATATACGGAAGGCGTTTTTTCGCGTGATACGCGAGTGCTCCACAGGTCTTGGCCATTTGCATGAGACTGAACATTCCTTCATACATCCGCGCCCCTCCGCTGGTGCAAAAAATGATGACCGGAAGACCCTTGTCCGTGCCCGCCTCGATAAGGCGGGCGAGCTTTTCACCTACCACGCTGCCCATGGATCCACCGAGAAAACTGAAGTCCATGACGCCCAGGGCAATACGATGATGGGCGAGCTGTCCGATGCCGGTGATGATCGAATCCTTAAGGAGGCTGGATTTGCGGTTCGCCGCCAGCTTCGATTCGTACGAGGCGGCCCCGGTGAAGTGGAGGACGTCGACGCTCTCCATTTCCGGGTCCATTTCCTCGAAGGAACAGGTTTCAACAAGGGAATGAATCCGTTCCCGAGCACCGATTGGGAAATGATGCTCGCACTTGGGGCAGATTTTCAGATTCGCATCGAGCTCTTTGTCGTAAATCAGATTCTCGCACTTGGGGCATTTGGTCCACAGACCTTCCGGGATGTCTCGTTTCTTGCCCCGTCCTGTGCCCAACTTTGGCTTTTTTAGAAAGGCGGTGTCCGATGTGGCGGGTGGCGGCGTCACCGCAGGTTCCACAGGATCGATTACAACCGTTCGCTTCTTAAGTTCCGAGTTAGCCATGGAAATGTGCTGTATCTTGCTCTGGTTACCGCTTGCGGTCATCGGACGTCAATACGCCGCCCGCGCCAGCGACCATACGCAAACTCTTGCGGCACCGCTGTTTTTCAGAACCTTCGCCACCGCGCTGGTTGTGGCACCGGTCGTTAGGACGTCATCAAACACCACGCAGGCGAGGCCGTCGAGCCTCCTGTCAGAGAGGGGTTCGAACGCGTTTCTTACGTTGGCTGCTCGTCCCTCGCGGGAGAGGGCGGTTTGCGTATCGGTTCGCCGGATCCGTCGGAGCAGCCCAGTATTCAATGGAATTCCAGTGAAACGTGCCAACGGTTCGGCCAGACGTTCGGCCTGGTTGAACCCCCGTTCGCGTTGGCGAATCGGATGCAGGGGGACGGGGACGATCAGATCCCACTCCGTTCGAAGCAGGACCGGGGCTGCCCGCTGGATCAATACGCCGGCGAGATACGGTTCCAGCCATTGGGCATCGCGGTATTTGTAGCGGTGAATGAGGTCCAAGAGAAATGGGTTGGCCACGGACGCGGCCCGGGCGAATTCGAAGTGAAGGAGGATGTCTCGACAGTTCTCGCAATCAAAAGAGTCCGTGATTGCCCCTGGAAAAGGCAGCCCACAGCGGCGGCAGAACGGGGGTGCCACGAAACGCACCTTCCGCTGGCAGTCGCTGCAAAGATAACCTTCGGAAGGCAATGCGTGCCGGCTATCACACGCCTGGCACCACGCCGGATATAACAGTCCCAGCGCGCCTTCAACCGTGGGGCGGACGGCTTCGAAGAAACGCAGACAGGTATCGCGGGCGGCGGCGACGGCAGGGATGAATTGAGTGGAAAACATGGGCGGCTCGAGCGGGCTTGCCCCTGAAAGAAGAACTCATTGCGGAACTCTGATTTCCAAAAAATTAGAAAAGTTGTCAAGCGGCTGCTTTCTTGGATGGCATCGCGTTCCACCGAGGGGCAAGTACCAGTCCGGCGAAAAGCATGGTTAACGACAGGATTCCAAAGACGCCTGACCAACCCCACGATTTTGGCACCAAGCCTGGAATCGCCGGGCCAATGATCTGTCCGATCGATCCGGATCCATTGATTAATCCCGAGGCTGTTGAAGCGCCTTCCTCGGTGCCAAAATCCACGGCAGCGGTTCCAGACAGCAAAGAATCCGCCGCATACAGGAACAAGCCGATTACGAAAAGTGCGCCTCCCAAGGCCAGTTTTGTGTGTGGTATAGCCTTCATGAAATAGAAAATGACGGCGAGCATCAGCAGACTGATCACCGCCACCGGCACCCGGCGGCTTCCAAAGACCTTGTCCGAGATCAGTCCACCCAACAGTGCGCCGATCGGTCCTCCGAGTTCAAACGTTGAACTGACAAACGCCGACACGGCCACTCCGGTGTCAAGCGTTTCATGAATGTATTGGGGGCCCCAAAACAGCAGGAGATACCGTGCGGGCTTCAGGCAGAAATAGGTGAAGCACAACATCAGAACCATCGGGCTGCGGAGGACATCTTTGACGACGGTCCAAGGGGTGCGATCCGACCGTGGCAGGATCGCCTCCGGTTCGATCCCCATCTTCTCGGCGTGATACGTTTCAATAGGAGGCAGTCCGACATCTTCGGGTCGGTTTCGTTGAAACACATAAAACAGCGCTGCGATGGCAAGGAGTCCCGCTGCCGGGAGGAAAAAGGCATAACGCCATCCAAATTTCTCCGCGGCCACCGCGGCGACCACAGTGGCCACCCATCCGCCGACCGCATAATTGGTGCACCAAAAGCCCATCACCGCGCCGCGTTCGCGCCGCGAGAAGAAGCGGGCGAGATTCTTAGATAAGGGCGCCCAGCCGGTAGATTGGAAGATGCCCTGTAAGAACATGAACACTCCAAACGCAAGGGCGGTCCCGGACATTCCCGTGGCAATCGCTGCTAGAACCGATCCGACCAATCCGGCCATCACCACCCGCCGCGTTCCGAGGCGGTCCCCTGCAATCCCAAAAATGAACTGCCCGGCGGCGTACGCCACGGAATAGGCGGTGTCGATCCCCGCCATCTGCCCTTTCGTCAGACCAATCGCCGTGTCGGGGCCGAGAGCGACCTTGGCTGCCGAAAACGCCTTGCGAGTCAGGTACATGCCGGCGTATGCCAGCCAAGTGATTCCAAAAATCGTTCTTCGCCAGCGTTCGTAGGTTGGGTTCTTGCCCGCCATATATGTCCCGTTCTATCCGTGAAGCCTCATCGCCGAGCATCGCCCTGTATACATTAAAGTCACCGGGCTCTACCGACGCCAATCATTCCTGGGCGCTCCGTGCGCCTCTCCTAACACAAAATCCGCCTGCGCTCCGGATCGTACGGCGCCCGGAGATGCGCGGCGACCGCCATCCGATCGCCATTGATCTCAATCTCAAACCGCCCGCCTCGGATTCGCTCCGTCGCCCTACCGTCTGGATCATTCACATATCCCATAGCAATCGCTCCTCCGACGGTGTGGCCGTAGGAACCGGATGTCGTATAACCGACGCGCTGTCCATCACAGAAAATCGGCTCGCTGCCCCATAGTATCGGCCCGGTATCGCGAGCGACGAATACCGCCAGTTGACGGGTCAACGCACTCGGTTGCCGGGCCAGGAGCGCCTCTCGGCCCACGAATTCCTTGTTCCAATCGATCGCGAACGCGAGGCCGGCCTCGAAGGGGGTGTCATCGGGTGAGATTTCTGCGCCCCAAGCTCGGAACCCCTTTTCTAACCGCAGCGAATTGATCGCATAGTGTCCCGCCAACGCCACGCCAAAGTCTCGACCCGCTTCCAGGAGTGTATCATATGCCAGCGTGAGTTGATCGACGGGGACATGGAGTTCCCAGCCCAATTCCCCGACGTAAGTAACTCGCAGCGCCCGGGCGGTCGCCCACCCCACACTGATCTGCCGCGCGGTTCCGAACGGGAACGCCGCGTTTGAGAGATCGGCATCGGTCGTGCGGGACATCCAATCGCGAGCCTTGGGACCCATGATACCGAGCACGCCGTATGCGGTTGTCACATCGGTGATTGCCACCGATTCTCCGCAGCGGACGTGGCGTTGGATCCAGTCGGCATCTCGGACCGGTTGGGATGTTCCCGTGACCAGATAAAACTCCTCGCGGCCACATCGCACAATCGTCAGGTCACTCTCGAATCCGCCGCGTTCGTTGAAGAGGCCAGTGTAAACAAGCCGGCCGACGGGGACATCGATTTGGTTACCGCAGACCCGCTGCAGGACTGTGAGGGCATCGCGCCCCTGCACACAAAGTTTTCCAAAGCCCGATTGTTCAAAAAGCGCCGCATTCTCGCGGCAGGAACGATGTTCCAGGGCGTGATTCGAAAACCAGTTCTGGCGTTCAAACGAATAGTCCATCGCCGGCATTGTCGCCAGATCCCCGGGCTGAATTGAATTGGATAGCGGTCCGGGAACGGTGGAGCGCGCGAACCAATTCGGTCGTTCCCAGCCGTTCTTTACTCCGAAGCACGCGCCTGCGGCCGCCATGCGGTCGTGGAGGGGGGATTTGCGGGCGCCGCGGGCGGTGTCTGGCTCGCGATTGGGCCAGGCAGGCTGATAGTGGAGGCCCAACACTTCCACGACTCGGGACCGCAGGTAGGCTCGGTTGTTTGCCCACGGACCGAATCGTCGGATGTCGACGCTCCATAGGTCGAGGGTTGGCTGCCCTTCGATGATCCATTCGGCCAAATATTTGCCAGCGCCGCCGGCACTCGCGATGCCCACGGAGTTGAATCCTGCGCCCACGAAGAGGTTGCGCAGTTCGGGCGCCTCTCCCATGATAAAATTATTGTCGGGCGTGAAACTTTCAGGGCCGTTGGTGAATTTTTCGAACCCGCAGTCTTTCAGCGCCGGAATCCGCCATCGTCCATTGGCAAGTGGAACCGAGAATTTGTCCCAATCCGGAGCGAGCAACTGGAAGGAGAATTCATGGGGAACGGTGTCCACCATCCAGGCGGTCGACTCGGCCTGAAACGCGCCCAGCATTACACGGTTGCCTTCGCCGCGGAAATAGAGACCGAGATCCGGATCCCGCGCGACGGGCAAATCATCGTGGGCGCCCTCAATGGGAGTCGTCAGCACCCAGTGATGTTCGACCGGGTATAGCGGAATTGTGACGCCGCAGCGCAACCCCAGCTCGCGGGTCCACATGCCACCGCACAACACGACGAAGTCCGCCTTCAAAGTCCGTACCGCCCGTAGATCGTCCCGCAGGTCGACCACCTCCACACCCGTCGCTCGACCTTCATGGTGCAGGACATTCGTCACACGCACCCCGGAAACGATTCGAGCTCCACCCATCTCCGCCCCTCGCGCCAGGGCTTGCGCGAGTTCCTTCGGTAGACATTTACCGTCGTGCGGCAACCAGGCTGCGCCGACGATGTCGGAGGTTTGCACCAACGGCCATCGGGCTCGCGCCTCCTCCGCACGGATCAGTTGCACGTCCACATCGAACCACGCCGCCATGCCGGCTGTGCGGCGCAGTTGTGTCATTCGTATTTCGGATTTGGCGAGAATCAGGCTGCCCACTTGCTTCCAGCCCACAGAAAGTCCGGTTTCTTGTTCGAGCCTGGGGTACAGTTCAGCACTATATTTGTTAATCTTGGTCAGGCTGTTGGAGGTTCGCAATCGACCGACTAATCCGGCAGCATGCCAGGTGGTTCCGGAGGCCACCGCGCTTTGCTCCAAGACGACGACATCTTTCCAACCCAGGCGCGTCAGATGGTAGGCAAGGCTGCAGCCGATCACGCCGCCGCCGACAATCAGAACTCGCGATTCGGAGGGAAGAGGGAGAGCCATTGTGGACATGGAGAGGGTGTTCGGATTTATTCAACGAGAGTGGGTCAAGCGTATTCATCCGAATCGGAAACCCGCAATCGGGAAAGTCCCCGACGGCTCCGATTGGGTGTGGTCAGACGTGCGGTCACACGTTGTCGATGAGGAAGAGGAGGTGACGTCCGGCAAGTCGACGAGTGATCTTTGGAGTACCTCTCCCAAGAACTCACCCCTGCGGAGCCCCTCCGAAGAGGAAGGACGCTGGAGGCGGTCAAGGGGGCGGGGATGGAGCGGTGGGCGCAGGTTTCGGGGGTGGAATGGTTAGCCAGAGGTCGGCCTCGGTCTCTATCGGCAGTTTCGTGTAACCGTTCGGCACTCCGTTGTTCACTGTGGTGTTTACCAAGGTCATCCCCACAAGCGCTCTCTGTCCCGTATTTGTGTCGGTGATCGTTATTCGCACCGGGCCGCCCCAGGGCTTGGCTTCGACGGCGGTTCGCAGACTGATCGCCATCTCGACCGTCGCGGGCTCCGCGGGAACATCGATGGCCTCGGCTTTTACTCCCGCCGGAAGGCCAGTCAAAACGGCACGCAGAGATCCCTTGTATCCATTTTCGCGTATGAACGTCGGTTTCAGTTGGTTGGTTTTCCCAGGTTCCAGCGTGAATCGACTTTCTGAAATGGTTCCACGAAAAGTCGGCCGAAGCTCGCTTACGCGGAGGTGATAGCGGTAGTCGTCGCCTCCTCGATGGATAACGCTTCCAACGGTTACGCCGAAGGTTCCGTCGTCGGGGGCCGTCCATTCCAGACGTGGGTCGGCGGTGATGCCGTCGTCGTTGCGCACTAATTCTGCGCCTTTGGCATCGGTGATGGAAAGCCAGGCATCAAGAGGAAACCCGAGCGATGCGGAGCGGACGTCAAAGAGCATCTTTCGATTCTTGCTGGCGCGAAAACTGAAGTGATCTTCGTCGCCAGCTCGCTGAATGGTTCCGGTGACAGCCCCTGGAACTTCGATGATTTGCGCTTGGGCGAGAGAGTCGTTGGGTTCTGTTTCGATCAACTCGGGGCCATCATCCACCGGCAATCGCAGTGCGTTTTCCCATCCGGGAATGTATATGAGCGCTTCCGTATCGAGCGTGGGCAATGCTGCTGGATTGAACTCATATATTGAATTGACGCCGGGTGGGCTGTTCCAACCGATAGGCTGGAGCCGGGTTATACCGGTGCGGGAAACTCCGAGGGGCAGAGTGAGTTTGAGGCGCGGACCCGTGGAGATCGCGAGGCGATAGACATGCGCGTCTCCACCGGCGAATTTGATGTCGGAATTTGCCGGATAGGCAAAGGCCATTGCCTGCAGGAAGTAGTCGCCGTCCGCGGAGGCGGTCCAGACAAGCTCGGGATCGAGGGTTCGCCCATCGTCGTGATTGGCGGCGAGTTGGACACCCCGGGTATCGATGAGGCGGAGCCAGGGATCGATTGGGGAACCGAGCGCGTAGCCGGTGAGAGCGGCGAAGAGAGTTTGCCCGGGCTTGAGATGAATGCGGAATGAATCCACGTCGCCGGATTTATCGAACCGACCGTTGAGGATGAACGGCGGGGGAGGCAGAGGTTGGGCGGTGGAGGGTGCGTCGTTGGGTTCAATTTCGGCCACGGACAGGGTGGGATCGATCAAAAGGAACCGGGGTTCGCTGGAACCGAGGTCGTTGTAGGCGCGAATGAGGTGCGGACCGACGGTGACCAGGGTGGGCGCGATGATTTGGATCTGCCCGATGTTCGTGGAGAATATGAATTCGAGATTGGGCGCATCGGTCCAGAGCTTGGGCGGCCACGGTTCAAATTTTCCGATGATCGTGACGGAACTCGTAGCGCCCTGGGGGATGGAAATCGGAAACAGCGTGTCCAGCGTGGGTGCTGCGGGCAGTGCGGGCGCGGCTGAGATACCGGTGCATCCGCAAGGGTGAAGGAGTGCGTAGAGGGCGAGGAGAAGGTGGCGGAGGCCACCACGAGTTGCCGGAATGGAGCAATGCGGGCTGGAAAAACGACTCACGCGAAGAGTTCTTTGATGCGGTGACCGTTGCTGACCAGTTGAACGGGACGACCGCTCGGGGCATGAAGGATTTGGGTCGGATCAATGCCCATCTTCAAATAGAGTGAGGAGGCGAAGTCTTCCGGGCGGTATACTTTTTCGGAAGCATGGTAGCCCTTCGGGTCGGTGGCACCGATGACGTGTCCGCGGGGAACGCCTGCCCCCGCCATGAGGACGGACATCGCATGGGGCCAATGGTCGCGGCCGGCATCCTTGTTGACCTTGGGCGTGCGTCCGAATTCACCCAGGCAGACGACGAGCGTCGAGTCCAGGAGCCCGCGGTCATCGAGGTCGCGGATCAGGGCGGCGAGACCGGTGTCGAGTCGCTTGACGTGGTCGCCCCTGAAGGCGTCAAAGATCTTCGTGTGATGATCCCAGCCGCCATAGTAAACCGTGATGAAGGAGACGCCTACCTCGACCAGGCGGCGGGCAAGGAGGAGGCGTTGTCCGAAATCGTTGCGTCCATAGGAGTCGCGGACCTTGGAGTCTTCCTTCTGGATATTAAAGGCGGCTTGGGCAGACGGCGATTGCACCAACTGGATGCCGCTCTGAAGATATTGGTCAAACGAAACAGCTGGATCGTCGGCGAGGCGGTCGGTGAACCGTTGCATCTGATCCAGGGCCTGCCGGAGTTCGCGGCGAGACGAGGCGCGGCCTTCGCTGATGTCCTGAGGCAGCACGACGTCCCGCACCCTGAACGAATCGTCGTTGGGATTTCCGTTGATCACGAACGGGGAATTTTTTGCGCCCAGGAAATTGGCGCCGCCGCTGCGTGAAACCTGCGGGATCGACATGTAGGCAGGGAGGCCGTCACGCAGGCCGCGGTGGTGAGAGACAACGGCCCCGAAAGAAGGATGAAACGTGACGAAGGCCCCACAGGCAACCGGGACGGGTGTTGGCGAACCGGTCATCAGGTAATGATTGCCGCCGCCGTGATTTGGGTCACGATGACAGATAGACCGGACGATGGTCATTTTGTCGGCGACCTTGGCCAATTGTGGGACGGCCTCGCTGAAATGAATTCCGGGGACGGCGGTGGGGATGGACTTGAATTCTCCGCGAATATCGGACGGGGCGTCCGGTTTCGGGTCGAAGGATTCGTAGTGCGACGGGCCTCCATCCAACCAGACGAGAATGCAATTCACGTCCCGGCGAGGGCTGGGGGTGGTCGTCGCGGCTCGAAGTCGCTGTAGGTCGGAGAAACCCACGCCGAAGAGGCCTCCGAGGCCGAGTTGCAGAAAGTCTCGGCGGGGCATACCAGTGCAGTTGCGAAGCAATCCGGACATAGTGGAGGAGGGGAATAGAGCAGATTTCGGCGGGAAAGGGAAGCGCGGGATTTGCGATGTTGAGTGGTCGAGGCGGGTCAATGATTCAAAACGAACTCGGGCGAATTTAGGAGCGACCAAAAGACATCTTCCGCTGCCGTCTGCCGGGTAGCCTTCTCCACGGAAAACGCGGCGACGGCCGTTTTGATCTCTTCCGCCTCGGGCGGACGGCTTAGGGCGGCGAGGTAAAGTTCGGTGACGATCTCGCGAGGAGAACGGGAGCTGTCGGAGAGGGCTCGGACGCGCCCTTTGTCGTGACTGAGTTTGGATTGAAGGTTTCTGGAATTCATGAGGTGGAGGGATTGCACGACGCTGAGGTGGGTGTCGCGTTCACAGGGACAATCGCTGCTCGAATTGGGGCGTCCGAAAGCATCCAGGAACTGGGAATCGATCTTATAGCTCCACATTTGCACAGCCTTGGAACCTGGGGGTACGGCGGAAAAGGTATCGGGGACGCCCGTGGCTTCGTTGACCGAGTCGAAGAGAACTTCAGCGGGGAGGCGGCGGCGGTAGGAGCGGGAAAAATTTCGTGTATCGGCCATGTTGAACTCATTGGGAATCGAGCTGAGTTGGTAAAGCCGGGACTCCATGATTGTGCGGAGGAGGTGTTTGAAATCGAAGCGGTTTCCGGCGAAGTCGACGGCGAGGGCATCCAGGAGCGCTGGGTTGACGCATGGATTGGAGATGCGGAAATCGTCCACGGGATCGACGAGGCCGCGGCCAAAGAGGGCAGCCCAGACGCGATTCACCGCGGCGCGAGCGAAAAAAGGATTTTCTGGGGCGGTCATCCAGTCCGCGAGGGCGCGGCGGGGATCCTGGTTGGCCGAAAGAATAGGCAGGGGGCCGCCGGGTGGCCGCGGTTTGAGAACTTCACCGGACACCGGATGCTTCACGGTGCCGCCCGGGGTGAAGTAAAAGGTCTCTGTTCCCGCCGAAATGGGGGGACTCAGTCCGGCTCCCTTTTGTTTCAGTGGAGCGAAGTACGCAGCGAGTTGGAAAAAGTCCTCCTGACCCCATTTTTCATTGGGGTGATGGTGGCATCGGGCGCATTCCAATCGCGTGCCCAGAAACAACTGGCTGAAAAGAGTCGTCAAGTCCGCCGGTTCCCGACGATCCCGGTAGATGACGGCGGGCCCATTTCGATGATTGGTGCCCTCGACAAGAAGGATGTCGCGGACGAACTCGTCGTACGGTTGGTTCTTTTGGAACGATTCCCGCAGCCATTGATCGAGTTGAAAAACGCTCTTGACCCCGACGCGGTCCGGGTTGGGGCGTAGGAGATCGGCCCATTTGTTGGCCCAGAAGTCGGAGTACGCGGGGTCCTGTAATATTCGGTCGATCCATTTGGACCGTTTGTTCGGAGTCGAGTCGGCGAGAAACGCACGGACTTCTTCCGGTGTGGGCAGCAGGCCGACAGCATCTAACTTGGTGCGGCGAAGAAAAGTGGCGTCGCTACAGCGGTCGGATGGAAAAAGACCGAGCTGTTGGAATTGACCTAGGGCGAGTGCGTCAATGAAATCGTTGGTGGGCCAGTTTGCGTAACGTTCCGCAGGGAGAAGTCGTTCTGCGGGAATGATCAGGTGAGCGTCGGCGACCAAGCCGGCGTAGCGGGCGACCACTACTCCCTGACCGGTGAGAGTGCCGATTGTGACGCGACCGCGGTCGTCGACGGTAGCGATCTCCTTGTCATTCGAGGCGAAGGCGGCCAGGTGGGTGACATCGCGGACAGTCCCGTCGGAATAGTACGCTTGGACGCAGAGCTGTTGCGATCCGGCGTGGTGATAGCGACGTGTGGCGGGGAATGTCACGAGGCGATGCAGTTCCGGTTCTTCCTGGGTCTGATACAGCATGCCTTCTCGGATCCAGCGGACCAGCAGTTGATAGGTTTCCGAGCCTGGTTCGAAGCGGCGTCCGCCCTCGTGTGGCAGGGTGGCGGTAGGTTTTTGTAGGAGCAGGCTGTGCTCGGGTGCAGCGGGGAAGACGCGGCGGCCGCGCACGTCACGCACAATCTTGGCGTGGTCCGCCTTTGGGTCGTACGAAAACACGGAGAGTTTGAATCCGTTTTGCCCTTCGGGTTTGGCGTGGCAGGCGCCAGCATTGCAGCCAGCGCGGCTCAGGGCCGGAAGCACATCGCGGACAAAGCTTGCACCGGCGTTGTCGGCGGGACGGACGGTTACAGCTATCCTAGTTTGCAAAGGCCCCAATCGTGCCACGACAAACCCGGAGCCGGGTGCGATGGCTCGGATTTCACCCGGGCGGATGAGCTCAATCGGAGTGCCGGCGGCGAGCGAACAGATAACGTTGGTACTGACGTCTATTTCGAATCCATCCGCTGTCTTCACGTGAAGGAGCAGCACTTGATGAAAGCCCGGGCCCGCCAGGGTGATTTCCGGGAGGTCCGAATGCAGAGAAACCGCGCCCTCTGGCAGCGACTCATGGGTGGGAGCGGGGGCCGTGAGATTGGAGTTCGACTTGCGGACGGAGCCGCGGATTTTTCGAGAGGTTGAAGGACTCGCATCGGGTGGTGTGGTCCGCGGCGTGGCGGTCACGCGAGCGGGCACGGAAGCTTCCGGGGCGAGTCGGGCGAGCCGACGCCCTTGGGCATCGAGCAGGTAAACGATGCCGTCGTGTGTGCCAGCGGCCACGATGGATCCATTCCGGCTCATTGCCAGGCTTGCAACCGGTTCCTCAAGTTCGATTAGTTTCTTCTCCTGCGCCGATGTGGAACTCTGCTCGCCGGTATGGGTCTTAAAATCCGTGTAACGCCACACGGCGCCGGCATCGGTGGCGGCGATGATCGATTTCCCGTCCGCCGACCAGGTTGTGCCGGAAAGGGCGGTACTGTGCGGGCCCAGAGCGATGATTTTTTCGCGAGTTGCAAGTTCCCAGACCGTGAGTTGTTTATCGGCGCCAGCACTCACGAGGCGAGAGCTATCTCCGTTGAAGCCAATGGCGACGATCGGAGCGGTGTGACCTTCGAGGCGGAATTGTTCTGTGCCGGACGCAACGTCCCAGATTTTGATCAGATGATCCGCACCCGCGGTGGCCAAATGCTGGCCGTCGGGGCTGAACTCCATGTCCAGAATCGTGTCTGCGTGCGCGAGCCAGGATTTCAAGGATTGGCCTGTAATCGGGTCGATCTGTCGCACCGTGCCACTGAGGCCGGCCAGGCTATCGGCAAGGACCATCGAATGTCCGTCGGGCGCGAATTCGATCGACGTCACCAGCCCGATGATTCCCGCGACGAATTCCCGTTCCACAGAGAAGGGTTCGGGTTTCCAGAATCGAACCGACCGCAACCCACCGGACGCGAGCCACGTTTGGTCCGGAGACCAGGCGAGCGCAGGGATGGATTCACGCTGGGCGGATCCGGCGCCGATTTGACGATACTCGGGCGATGCCACATCGAAGACGGAGAGGTCCGGTCCGCAGGCGACAGCCAGGAATCGGGCGTCGGGCGATAGCGCCAGCCCGAGCACGGGTCGGTAGCTAGAGGGCATTGGCTGCAATCGAGAGCTGTCCAATTCGAGGCGGGTTGCCGCATTGGAGCGTTGGCTCCAAACCATTCCGTTTTGAACCCAATCCCGAAGGCTCTGAATCTCGGTTTCGGTCAACTGCCCTTTCGGTGGCATATGGGGATCGGCACCGGGAAGCAGCACGTCGAACAAGCGGCCGCGGGATTTACCGGGGGAAACCGGGGCGCCGTTCTCTCCGCCCTGGAGAAGTGTTTCACGGGACGTCACGATCAAGCCGCCTTTCTTCTTCTCCGGGTTGTGACACGCGACGCAGTGGGTGGTAAGGATTTCCTGGGCGATTTCCCCTGAAGTGTCTGCGTGCATTGCACGGGCTGCGGGTCCGGCGACGGGCAACATGAGGCAGACAAAAACCAGCGCCAGATTGCAGACAACCCGGGAGTCCCGGGGGTTGCAGCGGGTGTCTCGTAGATTTTTGAGGTCCCGATTCAAAGTAAAGGTGTTCGACACTAGCCGAAGTATCCCCAGCATGGGAATAGCGCATATGTGGGAAAAATTCAGCGATTCGAAGTTGCCAAGCGGTGTGGGAACCTCTGGAGCTATTCCAGGTCACGCACACTTTGGTAGCACTGAATTCCCTACTGGGCTCGCCGTCAACGACTCGCTACGGTCGTTGGTAGTGCTGGCGCAAGGATAGGTGATCCTGCGAACAGCAAAGAACCTGTGCTGTTTCGGAGGCGGACACTGACATTTGCAAAAGACTGGCGGTGAAGCCTTGACTCGGTATCGTTCCCGGACGTAAGCGGAGCCCGGTCGAGACTTCGCCACGTATCAACAATGGGCTTAGGTAGATTATTCCGATTTGAGTGGGTGGCTGCGTTCCTGTTCGCGTGGATGGCGCGCGCGGAGAATATTGTTTTCCCCGCAGACGCGAAGGTGATTGACGTGACGAAGGGGCCGTATTTTGCGAAGGGCGACGGGCGAACAGACGACACGGACGCGCTGCAGCAGGCGTTGAATGACAACGGCGGACGCAACTGCATCATTTACCTTCCGAACGGCACGTATCGAATTTC
This sequence comes from Pedosphaera sp., assembly GCA_009695205.1. Lineage (GTDB taxonomy): Bacteria > Verrucomicrobiota > Verrucomicrobiia > Limisphaerales > UBA9464 > SIBK01. Next base: position 119,950 of record SIBK01000002.1, read on the forward strand.
CGCACCGGTCCGGTGGCCCTGGAGCACCAACGTGAATGCGAGGTATCGCGCGACAATACTTCAAGGGCAAAGCCGCGACGGCACCCAGATTCGGCTGGCCGACCAGGCGAGTGGATATCAGAAAGGCAATCAGCCCCGGCCGATGATCTGGACCGGTGAATACGGAGCGGTCCGAACTCGAAGTTCAATCCGCAATCTGACGGTGCATACTGGCAGTCACAATCCAATGGCGATCGGCATTCAGTATTTTGCAAATAAGCAAGGATGCATGCGTGACCTGCGGGTGGTGGCAGGCGACGCGGGGGCGGTGGTCGGCCTCGATTTCTCGAAGTCGGATGAAAACGGTCCATGCCTGGTCCAAAACGTCCGGATTGAAGGTTTTGAATTTGGAGTGCGGACGGGGTTTGCGGTTTACGGAGTGGTATTCGAGCATCTCGAATTGGTTGGACAGATGTCGGCGGGTTTTCAAAATCTCGGCCAATCGGTAAGCATTCGGGATTTGCGCAGCACCAACCGGGTGCCAGCCGTTCAGAACAACGAGGCCAATGGATTTGTGGTCATCGTCGATGCGGTGTTGGAGGGTACGGCGACCAAGCGTCCGCCTCCGGCGATTCAGAACAAAGGCGTTCTCTTTGCCCGCAATCTGATGACGCCTGGGTACGCCAAGTCCGTGGAGAACCGCACGGGGACCGGATCCGATATTGTGGGTCCTGAGGTTCGAGAATTTTTGTCGCACACAGTCTTCAACCTATTTCCAGCCCCTCAATATTCGCTAAATCTGCCGGTGAAGGAGACCCCGGACGTTCCCTGGGACGATTTGAAGGACTGGGCAGGCCCGGGGCAGTTCGGAGGCAAGCCGGACGATACGGTGGACGACTCCAAGGCGATTCAGGACGCCATCGACTCCGGGAAGTCCACTGTATATCTGCCCAACGGGACCTGGACGCTGCGCGAGACGGTCACGCTCCGCGGCAATGTTCGGCGGCTCATCGGGTGCGAAGCGCGTATCCGGCTCGATGGATTGAAGGGTCGACCGGGATTTGTCGTGGCGGACGGGACGTCTCCGGTGGTTGTTGTAGAGCGGTTGGAAGCGGAGAGTTTCGATGACCTTCTCCTGTCCCAGACCTCCGGCCGCACTCTTGTGATCCGTGATTGCGCGGGAGTACGAGCCGAGTTCCCTGGCATGGGCGATGTATTCTTGGAAGACGTACATGCGAGTCGGGTGATGCGATTCAATGGGCAGAATGTTTGGGCGCGACAGCTGTGTCTGGATCATGACGGGCCGAAAATTGTAAATGAGAAAGGGCGTTTCTGGGTTTTGGGCCTGACCTGCGAGCGCACGGGCTGTCTGGTGCGGACGTCCGCGGACGGCCTGAGTGAAGTCCTTGGCGGGTTGTGTTTCTCGAGTGGAAGCTGGAAGGACGAGGCGATGTTCCGGCTTGAGGGCGGGCAGGGAACATTTGTGCTGCCTGAAGCCTCCTTCTTGCGTGCCCCATTTATGACGATCGTGTCCGAGAAGCGCGGAACGGTGGTTCGAAAGCTTTCCAACAATAGTGCTGACGCCAAGCTTCCGCTCCGTGCAGGTGGAATTGCGCTGCCTCTGTACACAGGGCACGGCACTGCCGTGGGCCCGGTCCGATCGGCTCCGGCGTCAGTGTCCCAGACCAATAATCCGGCGGGGCCGACAACAGAGAAGCGAATTCTTTCCTTGCCCTTGCCGGGGTCTTGAAGACGATCCTAGCCATGCCGGACCCCAGTTCGAAGCAGGACCTGATTATTGGCGTTGACTTGGGCGCCACGAAAATCCTTGCCGGTGTGTTTACGCCGCAATTAAAGCGTTTGCAGACCGCCAAACTGAGCACCAAGGCGGGCCGGGGCTTCGAAGGGGTCGTGGATCGGATTGCCCGGTGCGTACGCGATGCAGTGGATGAGGCGGATCTTTCACTAAAGCAGGTGAAAGCGATCGGAATTGGAGCTCCGGGAGCGGTGGACCCGATCAGTGGGGAAGTTCTGTTTGCGCCCAATCTTGACTGGACCAAGGCGCCACTCAAGAAGGCCCTGGAGAAACTTCTCGAAGTCCCGGTTTTCGTTGAGAACGACTGCAACCTCTGTGCTCTGGGCGTTCATGAAGTCGAGTTTCAGGGAAAGCCCCGTCACATGGTTGGAATCTTCCTTGGGACAGGAATTGGCGCCGGCCTCATTTTGGACGGGCATTTGTTTTCCGGCTTTAACCGGACCGCGGGTGAAATTGGGCATATGGTGTTGCAGGTGGGCGGGCCGAAATGCGGTTGTGGCAACAAAGGCTGCTTTGAAGCGTTAGCGAGTCGCACTGCGATTTTCCGAAATCTGCAGGAAGCCGTGAAGGCTGGGGAAAAAACCGCAATCCTCGAACTGTTAGGACCGGGCGAAAGCCTCGCCGATCTGAAGAGTGGTGACCTTCGGAAGGCCATTCGGAAAGGAGACAAGCTGGTCGAAAAGATCGTGGAGGATGCTGCGGAATATACCGGCGTCGCCGTGGCCAACGTGCTAAACCTTCTGAACCCAGACGTCATTGTCCTCGGTGGCGGTGTCATCGATGCCCTCAAGGACGAGATGATGTCGATCATCGTGGAAACCGCCCGGGACTACGCGATGCCCGGGACGGATAAAGGAATCGAGATTGTTTCCTCCGAGCTAGGGGATGAGGCGGGCATCCACGGGGGCGCTGTGCTGGCCCGCCAACGGTTGAAAGCGGCGGGCTGAATGCGGTTGCCCGCTGCCGGGGGTTTAGCTCTGTGATTCCCTGTCACGAATCGCGGTCTCGTAGCTTTTCAAAGTCGCCCGAGCACAGGCATCCCAGTCGTAGCGCTCGATCGTTTTTCGAGCGGCTCTTCCCAGAGCGATGCCAAATCCTGGACTCTCGGCAAGGCGCGATAGCTGGGCCCGCAGGTCCGACGGATTCTGAGGACTGCACACCATGCCGTTGCGACCCGCATCAATGAGTTCCGCAACCCCAATGTCTCGCCCAAGCACAACCGACAGGCCGCTTGCCATCGCCTCGGCACCGACCATTCCGAACGTATCGTAACGACTGGGATATACAAACGTGTCACTGGCCCGGAATGCCAGTTCGGGTTGTAGCTCGAATCCATGAAACGTGACCCGCCCTGAGATGCCCAGTCGATTCGCCTCATCCTGAAAAGCGGCGAGTGAGGAACGGGTTAGGACTAGCAGGTGAGCCTCGGGAAAATGAGGAAGTTGCTTCAGCACCTCGGATAACCCTTTTACTGCCTCGCCTGCGAAGACCCACACCCATCCGTCCGCTGGTAATCGGTACTGCTGTCGCAATGCCCGTTTTTCTTCAGAATCCCGGGCGGGCCTGAATTGTGTCAGATTCGTGCCGTGATAGATGAGATCCACCGGTCGATTCCATCCATATTCCTCGGTGATCTCGCGCGCCATTACCCGCGAGATGGCAATCAATCTCCGGGCCCGACGCTGTCGGTAGAAAGCCCGCTCAAGTGGGATGACCAGTTTCATGGAGCGTCGGCTCTTTATTTGGGTGAGTGGCGTCTGCTTCAGGCGGGCGGCATTGCAGACGTGGCCCGTAATGACGTCGGCGCTCCAGCAGGTGAGGCCTTGCGAATGGATCAGATCGTGTCGGCCCCGTCGGACCGCCAGTTCAGCCAACGGAATGAAGGAAAAGATGGTGGTCAGCGCGCGTGCCCGCCAGGCCGGAACCCTCCGGATCACCACGTCGTCTGGAATCGCAGCGTCGTTCCAGAAGCTGGCATACACCGTGAACTGGACCTGTTCACGAAGGAGGCGGACAATTTCAACGCAGTAGCGGCCCTGGCCATAGGTTGAATCGAAATCATGAACCACCAGGGCGACTTTCATGCGGACGACGAAGCGAAGTGAAGCCGGGGACGGTTCAGTCGAAGAGACGGCGCACTTTGGAGTGGCCGTGCTTCGCTGCCGGCTCTTTCGGAGCTGAGTCGGCGGGCGGTTTCCCAGGTGAGAAAATGAAACGCTGCGCCCATCCTTGAGCCCGTTCCGGAGGTGGCGTTCGTTCTGAAAGAAACACCCGACTTTTGGGTGGTTGCATCGGAACATCTTTTGAGGCCTCTCCCGTGGCCTCGGCTCTCTTTTGCTCCAGCAGACTGAGTCGGCGCTTGTTGCCGCCGTAGGCTCCGAATTCGATCTCATGCAACCGGACGCAAGCTCCAAGGAAGAACCAGATGAGTGGACCCACGGGGATTCCCAGAAAGGGCGATCCTATCGAAACCGTGATCACGGACGCAAGGAACCAACCTGCCGTCGGAAGCACAATTCGGCTTTCGACGCGGGAGCCCATGTCGCGCGCGATATAGAATATCTCCCGCGTCGAGACAAACAAAAGCCAGCCTAACACGAGGACGCCCAGAATACCCAGGTCTACCATTAATTTGCCGAGGTCACCATCAATCGGCTTCCAATCGACACGTCCGAAGAGGTGCAGGAGGGATGAGGGAACCCCATGGGTCGATCGACCCAGTCCCCAACCCAAGGGTCGTTGAGAAAGTTCTACCCACCCGGGAAAGATCACGATCCAGACTCGCAAGAAGAGGGTTTCCGGATCCAGCAAGGTTAGGAATCGTGTCTTTAAGCTGTCGTTGATCTTGATGGTGGACATTCCGATGACGGTGCCAATGATCAGGACGGTGACCACGGGAAGCCGGATGCGGCGGATCAAGCTGACGAACAACATAAGACCAATTATAAGCATGAGCAGGGACGACCGGGAGCCGCTCAGGATGATGCCATAGGCAAGCCCCCCAAACAGCGCCATCAGGATCAGTCGCTGCGTCAATCCGATGGACGAGGAGACCATCCGCCCCATAGTGAAGAGCGAACAGAACGCCATGACGCCGCCAAATGCCCCCGAAGAGACAAATGTGGAAAACACCCGGAGCTGGCTACCCGTCTTCGTGGCGTAGAATTGGTAACGAAAGCGGGCCTCGATTAGCGCGTCGTCCTGCATTATCCGGCGGACCTCCTCTGTAGACTGCCCCAAACCGTATAAAAGCGTCCCCAACCCAAGAATCAGCAGGAGCCAGACGAACACATCCAGTTGCTGCCGGCTGCGGGTCAGATGATAGCCCAACAGAAAGATGAGCGGAATAAAACACCATCCTCGAAATGCCGCCAGCGTGACCAGTAACGGCAGTCCAAACGGCAAAAGTCCGTACAGAGTGCAAAGTCCGACCAACAGTTTCAGAGCCGAACTAATGGGATGCACGGGGAAAATGTTGCGCCCACGCCGAATCGAAAGAAGGGTGACGACAAACGAAAGCGTGAGCGGAATGTCGAACGCGAACGTTATGAGAATACTTCGGTACCTCATCTTCATCCACCCATGGATGAATCCGACAACAATGGCGGACAGTAGCAGGATGGCGGCCAACGCGTTTCCTTGCATGACCGATGCCAGGATCTGGCTGAATACCCCCTGAGGGGGTGGCTGCGCGCCGCCACCTCCGATAGGGGATGCGATGGCTATTCCTCGATTGAAATGGGCATGGGTCGCCATGGTTTGAAAAGAGGATTACTTGAAAAACTTGCGAAGGCGCCCCATGAGGCTGTTCCCTCCCGCCGATGCAACAGAAAACCGAATCTCGACCCGCTCGGGTCCGATCGAATTCCGTGATCGAGGCTTAAAGGATCCGTTCATTTGAGGAGTGTTAGGCCCAAAACCGCGACGAAAACCCCAAATGCCGCGCGCAGAAACAAACCCGTCCGGAGGCGGCTTTCCGATGCCAGGTGCCAGCCGACCCAATCCCGTGCGCGCCACGGCGAAACCACAAACCACATGGCCATCACAATCATGACATAGGCCCAGGTCGTGATGACGTTCTTCCATGGACTCTCATGCCAGCGCTGTGTTTCCAGCATGACGAATCCAATCATGAGCATGACAACCGCGAGACCCCGAATCGACAGGTAGTCTTGCAGAAAAAAACACGACCCCAGCCCCGCGGCGGCGAACAGAATCTGAAGCAGCGGCTTCCAGTCTTTGAAATCCGAAATTGTGTCCCCCGCAAGATTATATTCAAACCAGCCTGTCCCGAGGAGCATCAACACCACTCCAAACGGGACGTTCCGGTGAAATTTTCGAAGCCAGGGAGTGAATCGCCGTCCAGCAATCAGACCGCAGACACATATCAGTGCGTAGGCCGTGCCGAGCAGAATCGAAAGAGTGGAAAGCTTCATAGTGAATAGACCTGTCCCCGCATCAGGCGAGCCCAAGACCGATGACGGCTGGATCCGCGTAAAGAGTAAATGTTCCGACTCGTTCGACGTTGACGCTCATAACCTGACCACGATGCCGTTCTCCGCCGGGGAACACCACGATCTTGTTGCATCGCGTCCGCCCCTCATACCGCAACGGGTTTTTCCGGCTCGGCCCTTCAACAAGGATCTCGACAGAATGCCCCACAAAACGTTCATAACGCTTCCGCCCGATCTCGTTAACGATTGCGAGCAGCCGCTGGTGGCGCTCTTCGATGACTTCCTCGGGCAAGGCGTCTGGAAGAGATGCCGCCGGCGTATCCTTGCGCGGTGAATACTTAAAAACGTACGCCATATCGTAGGCCACCTCGCGGCACAAGGACACAGTGTCCGCAAAATCGGCCTCTGTTTCTCCTGGAAATCCCACGATGAAATCGGTGCTGACACCCATCTCCGAACGGACCGCGCGCAAGTCTGAAATGATCCGCAAATACCCGGCTCGAGTGTACCCTCGGTGCATCAGCTTTAGTATCCGGTCCGAACCGCTTTGCACCGGCAGATGAGCGTTTTCGACCAGCTTGGGCAGACGGCCAAACGCTTCGATCAGGTCGCGTCCGTAACCCTTCGGATGCGGTGAGGTGAAACGGATCCGGTCCAGTCCATCGATCGCGTGCACCGCTTCAATCAATTGCACAAAGGCGCCCCGCCCCTCCTTTTCCGGATAATCCCGGCGTCCAAAACTCGTCACTATCTGCCCCAAGAGCGTGATCTCCCGCACCCCCTTCGTCACCAATTCCCGACACTCGCTCAGGATGTCCTGGATTGTACGACTTCGTTCCTCGCCACGGGTGAATGGGACGATGCAAAATGTGCAATGTTGATTGCAGCCTTGCATGATGCTGACAAATGCCGTGACGCGCGCACCCCCGGCGTTGCCCGGCGCGGCGGGCAAGTGCTCGCGGATCGTGGCCTGCGAACCCGGCTCGTCCCCAATGTCCACCACCTGACTTCTGCGTCCAGCCAGCAGGTCGTCCAGGTACTCGGCCGTCCGGTGAAACTTCTGGGTGCCCAGCACCAGATCCACGTCCGGCAGTCGGTCGATCAGTTTCTGTCCCCGGCTTTGCGCCATGCATCCGAGGAACCCAAAGCGCTGGTTTGGGCGCTTCTGGCGCGCCTGGCCAATGACGTTCTCCATCCGCGCAACGGCCTTTTGTTCGGCGAAATCCCGCACAGAACAGGTGTTGATCAACACGACATCTGCGCCCATCTCAGACGCCGCCAGGGAATAGCCTTTGGCGACGAGTTGGGCGGCGACAGCCTCGCTGTCTCGCTCATTCATCTGGCAGCCGTACGTTTTGATGTAAACACTGGGCATTCGATCAACCCGAAGCGGGTACTCTACGAAATGGCCGCGAGTATGCAAAGCCTTGTCTTCACAGCCCAGTCTTGCAACCACGGCATTTCGCCGGGAATGGGGATGTGAGTGCTGCGGCGTGAGTTATATCTTTTCCTAAATTCAAGGCGTCTGAAGTCCCACCTTTGAGTGGGATGAAAGCTCCCGCGAACGCTCCCGTCGTGCCGTCGGCGCCACGACTTACCACC
>SIBK01000030.1 GCA_009695205.1 Pedosphaera sp.
GATGACGACCGCCGCAATGATGTCGAGTTCGAGACCGATGGCGGCGGTCGGATCCCCGAGGCTCAGGCGCGCGTTTTGAAGGAGACTCGCAAATCCAAAAAGAACACCTGCGACAGCGTACACGGCGAGTTTGACCCAAGCGACACGCACACCACTGAGGCGGGCTGCGGCTTCATTCGAGCCGATAGCAAACAGGTAACGTCCGAAAACCGTTCGTCGCATCAACACAGCAATGACCACGGCGAGCCCGAGGGATGCCCAAACCCCCGGAGGCAGAGGGAAAAATTTGTCCGGATCAACGCTATCGAGCAGGAGTCCGAGGACGGATTCCTTTGGATTCGGCACCGTCTGATTTCCAGAAATCCACTTCGCCGAACCGCGCAGCACACCCATTGTGCCCAGCGTCACGATAAACGGGAGCATGCGGAATCCGGCAACAATCCCACCATTCAGGCAACCCACACAGCCGCCAAGAATCATTGTGGCCGCGACCGTGCTCGTCGTCGACCAACCCGCGGACAGGAGCCGCGCTGCGACCACACTCCCGAGGGCAACCATCGATCCGACGCTGAGATCGATCCCGCCGCTCACGATGATCAATGTCATCCCCAGAGCGCCGACAGCGACAATGGCTGTTTGGACGAGAATTGTCTTACCGTTGTGTGCGGTAAAAAAGAAGGGGCGAACCTCAGCATCCAGGGCGATCAGCCCCAAGATCAGCAGAAGTCCGAGCACCGGCCCACCCGTCGATAGGAGTCGTCGGAAGGTCATTCCTTGAGGTAGCGGCTCAAGGGCGGATGGAGCAATTCCTGAATATCGGTCTGATCCATATTTTCGCGCGTCACCATTTTGACTCCTGTATCAATTCGCTTCTCGACGCTTCGGCCTTCGAGATGGTCCACCAGTGACATCACGGCTTTATAGCCCATATAGACTGGGTTTTGGACAACGAGCGCTTGGACGTCGCCATCCTTCATGTCACTGACAGATTGCGACCCTGCGTCAAAACCGATCATTTTCACTTTTCCTCCGGCTTTGCCAATGTCGCGAAGCGCCTTGGTCATGGCAATCGTGCACGGTTCCGCCGGGCAAAAGATTCCATTCACTTGATTGCCAAATCGATTGAGGAGGTTCTGAGACGCCTGATAGGCCGTTTCACGCGTGGGACCGGCGTGCTGATCCGATGAGATCAACGTAATGCCGGAATGCTTCTTGAGGGCGTCTAGGAATCCGGCCTCCCGTGCTTCTGTGCTGGCCGATCCAACGGCGTATCTCAACAGAATTACATTTCCGTGGCCGTCGAGGAGTTTTGCGATTTGCTCGCCGGCAAGTTGGCCGCCGAGAAAATTATCCGTGGCGACAAAACTGGTGTACTGGTCGGACTTCAAATCGGAATCCATGACGACGACAGGGATTTTGGCTCGGACGGCGTTACGCACCGGGTTGACCAGTGCTTGCGAATCCAGCGGAGCGAGAACGATTCCGCTGACCCGTCGGGTGGTAAAATTCTCGACGACTTGAATTTGTTGCTCCCGGTCGTCTTCCTTAAGGGGTCCCTTCCAAAATAATTTAATCATCGTGCCCTTGGCGGCGAGTTCCTGCTCCGCCTTGACGGCTCCCGCGTGAATGGATTTCCAAAATTCATGGGTCGTCCCCTTGGGAATGACCGCAATAGTATATTCCTTTGCGGAGGCTGCTCCCAGCAAAAGAAGTCCGGGGATGATGGCAAACAGGGATTTCACGACCCCGACGGTAGGGAAATGTGCCGGCGGGTTCAAGTGGGCAGAAATTCCGTCCAATGAGGCTGGAGGCTGGAAAACAAAGCCGGCCGCACCCTTTCGAGTGCGACCGGCGAATCAAACCGGCCCGCCAGTCAGAGGATGACCATACGGCCCGGGGAATAATCAGAATCAGTTCAAGTGGGACTTAGTGGATTTCCCGGGGCGGTGAACAACGCCAACCCGGAAACTTGGTGGATTCCCTGCTTTCGCAGAGATCCTAAAATTCCAGCCCCATCTTCAAAGTCAAAGAACTCTCAACTACGTTCCGAATAACTTCCCGACCCTAGCAACCAATTTTCTGATTGTCAAATCTGAATAAGCATTTTGTTTGCCAGCTTCCCAAATGGGTTCGAAAAACTCTCGAACTTCATGTGAAACTCTGCCTGCAGCACCTCTATTCATGTTAATTACGGTAGCTGCCAACTTTGTGGCCGAGGGAATGGCTTCAGATGGAGTTACAACTTGCCTGTTCACTCTTTTTCCCCTTTAACCCCTCCATGGTTGAATGGGTTAGGATAGTAATCTTGGGTATCGTCGAAGGAATTACCGAATTTCTGCCAATCTCATCAACCGGCCACTTATTGCTCACTGAGGCTCTTTTCCGCCACGCACAGTCCGAGCTCTTTAACACGGTGATCCAGGTCGGCGCGGTGCTGGCCGTCATTATCGTTTTCGGTGCCCGAGTGAAAACCCTGGCCTTTGGATGGCAACAACCCACAAATCGCGATCATTTGGCAAAATTGGGAGCGGCTTTCCTGATCACCGCTGTGGGTGGCCTCCTGCTGAAAAGCTGCGGATGGAAACCTCCCCACTCGGCCGTTCCCGTGGCGTGGGCCACCTTGATTGGCGGCATCCTCTTCGTCGTGATAGAACAATGGCTGCGCGGAAAAGAGAGAACGGCTGGCATCAGCTGGTCGGTGGCCGTAGCCGTCGGGTTTGCCCAGCTCTTCGCCGCCGTTTTCCCGGGTGCCTCTCGTTCAGGCACGACTATCCTGATAGCGCTTCTGCTGGGAGTAAATCGGGCTCGTGCAGCCGAGTTTTCCTTTTTGCTGGGCATCCCCACGTTGGTCGCTGCCGGGGGCAAGGAGATTGTGGACGCACTTCGCACCCACGCACCACATGAACCCTGGCTGCAACTAGCCGTCGCCGCAATGGTCGCTGCCACCACCGCCTCGTTCGCCGTCCGATGGCTGCTGCGGTACATTCAGACGCACGATTTTAGCTTCTTTGGTTGGTACCGAATCGCGGTCGGATCGGCTATGCTCCTTCTAGCCTTCCGAGGCATCATCCACTGATTTGCTCGCTGCATACGTGCAACCTGCTTGTGCCCCGTGGGTTCAGCACGAGGGTTTCAGCTTGCGTCAAGCCGAGGATCGTTCGGAATGTTCAATAGCAATTAAACGAACGCCCAGTTCGTGTGCCAGTAGGTTCGCTCCTGCGAATTGACCGGCACGAAGTGTCTTACTGTGTCGAGATGGACTCGAAAACTTTGCGGCGATTCAAGATCAATTCCGCGCAATGCCTCCTTTGGCTGAAGGATTTCTTTGAAACCGCCGGACACCCAACGGATAACCACCCAAGCACCGTCGCCATCCCCTGCAACGGCAGTGTTCCTGGTGTTGCTTTTCATCGCGGCAACGTTTGGGGCGTGGTCCTGGTTTCACGTGGGAAATCCGATCCAGCCGCCCGAAATCGTTCTGGGCATTCGCCGTGTCATCCCAGGATTTGGATTTTCCAACCATCCTCTCAATGAAACTGAGCGGCAGATTCTGGCGACAACGAATTTGTTCAACGGCGATTTCACGAACGGGTTGGGCAATCGTTACACGGTGTTTTTCGCCGAATGGCGTCGCGAATCGGGGCCTGGATTTTTGGTATTGCACACTCCGGACGTCTGTTGGGTCAGCGCGGGGGCGGTGCCACGGCGAATGGGGCAACCCGAACAAGTGACCATGGAAGTGGATGGCAAGGCACTGCCCTTCGAGTGTCGCGCTTACGAAATGCCGGAGGGACACCCAATCGAAGCAACACTGTGGTGCACCCTCGTTGGAGGGCGTCCAATGCCCGAGAATCCCCAGGCAGACGCCGAATACCAAACCACCCTCAGCCGCGGGAGCCGAATTAGGACAGAGTCCCGACGAAGGATGTGGAGTTATTTTCTGCGGTCTCTCCGAGACCGAACTCCGGCTCTGGAGTGCAAGCAATTTGCCCGCTTTTCAACCCCCCTGAGGGGCGATGCAACCCAGACCTTCGAGCGACTCCGACACTTCGGCGAATCCTGGTTGTATACACTTCCTCCCGGGGCAAATTCCCAGGCCGAGTAGGGACCGACACTCTCACTATTCACCCAACATCGAAGTCATCCAGTCCGAGTCGGACCGCAAACTAAACAACGCTTCACCATGGGATTCGGAATTCGAACTCAGTTGCTCCGATGGCGTAGAACGTTCGCCGAGAAGGGCGGAATCGGCTGGTATTCAAAGACCGGACTCTACGGCATGGACGACAAGCTCGCTCCATTCCTTCATACGAAGCGGGGAGGCTTCTTCATCGAGTGTGGCGCGAACGATGGCTTTGATCAGAGTAACACCTACTACCTCGAGCGAATTCTCGGTTGGCGAGGCATCCTCGTGGAGGGAATCCCGGCGCTGGCGACAGCCTGCGCAGCAAGGCGCCTCAACTCGGCTGTACTCAACTGCGCGCTGGTAGCTCAGGGTCAGGAGGGTAGACCGGTGGAAATGCGATTTGCCAACTTGATGTCGGTGGTCCATGGGGGCATTGGATCACCCGAGGTCGAGGCCGGCCATTTGCAACAGGGCCTCGCGGGAAATCCAGACCTCAAGTCGTACTCTGTGACGGTTCCCGGACGGACGATTTCGTCGATTCTCGATGAGTATCACGTGGAGCATGTCGATTTCTTCTCGCTGGACGTCGAAGGCTTCGAGGCGGAAGTTCTTCGCGGCATGGATTTTTCACGGCACCGCCCCACCTATTTGCTGGTTGAAATCAGGTCGCCAAATGCCGTCCGCGAACTTTTGAACCCCTACTACGAGGAGATCGCCACGTTGTCCACCACCTCCTCACACTCGGACGTTTTGTTCCGGGTCCGTCCCTGACACCCATCCATGCGCGCCACCATCCCACTCCCGCAAACGCGTCCGTCAACGTCACAACGCGCCAATTCCGCGACCTTTGGCATTTCGTCACGAGCGATCGTCTACTTTCTCTTTTATTCGCTCCTGCTGACACCACTCGGATGGATAACGGTGAACGGCATTTATCATCGACAAACGTTTCTCATTGTCGGCGTGATCAGCATGGGATTCGTCGCCTTCATGGGACTCCTGCCCCGGATGGCTCAAAATTTTGCCTTGTTTGTTTTTGTGGCGCTGTTCGGGTTGTTCACCCGCTATTTCCCACAGGTGGAGACCTACGATTGGAAGGACATTCTCACCGGAACCTTCTACGCCGTGACAGCAGGAACGGTGCTGGGGGCCGCCCGGGAAAGGCGAAGCGCCCTATCCCTTGTCACCGCACTGGTTGCGCTTGCGGCATCGACGACATTCATCGCCATCCTGATGGTTCGCTCAGCGGGGGGGGCGGGGGCGTTGCGAAACGAATACGAAATGGAGGTAGAGACCGCCGGAATCCTCTTCGGTGGGCTGATGGGGGACAAGAACGTGGTCATCGGGGTCATCCCAATGACCACTTGCTCGCTATCGCTCCTGCCATTCGTCATTCTCCAACCGTTTCGATGGCTCAATCTGCTCCTGGTGCCAACGATCGCTGCAGCCTTATATGTCAATGTCGCCGTCGCCAGCCGAACGGCTCTCACGGTTGCTTTGATCACCACGATGGGATTCTTAATTTACGCAATCCGTCAGGGCTCACAGCGCGGTCGCTATGCAGTCGCCGTGATCTTGTCTGCCGCAGTGGTGATCCCCGTGAGCGGGTTGATCTTCCCATCGATCGAACAATACTTGGAACCTGTCATTAAACGTTTCGCGCACGTCGCTGAAGACGGACGTTTGAGCCTCTGGGGCGAAGGGATTGATCTCCTGATTCGGAATCCATTTGGGAATGGCATTCAGCAGTTCACCCAGCACCAGTGGGCACACAATCTGTTCCTCGACGTCGGATTGAACGGCGGAATTGTCGCCATTGCCATGGTGGCCGGGTACCATCTGCTCGCCCTGATCATTAGCAGGCGGTTTCATCAGATGAAGCTCCTGGATCCCGCGACCCCTGAAGCGGTTCTTTTCATGTTCGCACTGTCGATATTCCTCTGCGCGCAGGTGCTCGTTCCGCTAACAATGTTTATCGTGATGATCGTGCTCATGTGTGCGTACGGGCAGTCGCTGCTCCTCAGCCCAATTGTTAAACGGACGTTCACGCGCCGGAATCCCGTTCCAATCCACAGAAATCTCCAGCAACGGCGCCCTCTGACGGCGCCGCGTATTCCCGCTGCTTAGCCGTCGAAGCGATTCGGACAGGTGAGTCGCCAGTGTTCCGCTCGATCGGTCGTTTCTCCTCGTGATCTCGGGTTCCCAAAGTGCCGGATGGAACCGGCTGCTGCTTGTTCTCGATCGCTTGCTGCCCGGCGGCAACCAGGTGCTCGCCAACGCGAGCTGGCTGGTGCTGGACAAGATGTTCCGCCTGGGGGTCGGCCTATTCGTCGGCGCCTGGGTCAGCCGGCATCTCGGTCCCAAAAACTTCGGTCTCCTGGCTTTCACAACGTCCTTTGCCGCGATGTTCGTCGGGTTGGGCGCCCTGGCCTCAGAAAACGTGGTGGTTCGCGATCTTTCCAGATATCCGGACCAACGAGACCGCATTCTGGGGACCGCATTCATTCTTCGATTGGCCGGCACGTTTGCAGCCGGTCTTCTCGCGGTTGCGATTGCCTGGTCGCGCTATCCAGATGATTTCCTCCGCCGGTTGTGCATCGCACTCGCTCTTGCCGGGTCGTTCATCCAAGTCAGCGATGCAATGGATCTATGCTTTCAGTCCCGATTGCTCTCGAAGTACACGACAATCGCCAAGAACGCTGCCTTTCTTCTCACCGCCGTCCTGCGAATTATCCTGATCCGCGCGGGGGCGCCCATCCAGGCATTCGCTCTTGCCGGCCTTTGCGAAATCGGCCTTGGAGCCCTGCTCCTGTGGGTGGCATATCGTCAACAGGGCAACTCCATCCGCAGCTGGCGCTGGGATGCGGCCTGGGCTGCCAGACTTTGGAAGGATAGCTGGCCGCTGTTGCTCTCTGGCACCATGATTTTGATCTATATGCGGATCGATCAGGTCATGCTGGGCGAACTGTCGAATGACCAGGAACTGGGTGTCTATGCCGTCGCAGTCCGTTATGCGGAAGTCTGGTATTTCATCCCCATAGCTCTCCAATCCTCCGTGCTCCCCGGGATCGTCCAGTTGGCGGGAGATCCTGCCAAAATGGATCAACGCCTACAACATCTCTACAACCTGATGGCCTTTATTACCTACGCGGTGGCTCTTCCCGTGACATTTCTGTCCGCCTGGATCATCGGGCTGCTCAACGGTCCAAAATTCCTCGCCGCAGCCCCCATGCTGTCCATTCTAGTCTGGTCTGGAATGTTTGTCAGTCTTGGAGTCGCCCGCGGAGTGTATCTGACCAGCATGAACTGGCCCAAAATTCAGATGGCATTTACGCTGGTCGGGTGTCTGACAAATATAATCCTGAATTTTCTATGGATCCCCCGTTACGGCGGCATGGGCGCCGTCTGGGCCACCTGCATTAGCTACGGAGTTCAGGCGTATCTTTCCTGCTTCCTCTATCGGCCTTTATGGAAAACGGGTTGGATGCTCACCCGCGCCCTCCTCTACCCCAAGCCGTGGTAGGCCAACCCCATCCACCTCCCTCATTCTCCCCTGCGCCCCACTGTAATATCATGCTCGAAAATTTCATCCGACGAGTTCAGCAACGCGAATCAACGATCGGAATCATCGGCCTGGGCTATGTCGGGCTCCCTCTGGCACTCAAATTTTGCGGGGCTGGATTTACTGTCACCGGAATCGACTGCAATGAGCAACGGATTGCTCGCATCAACTCCGGCGATCCCATTCTTTCCCACCTGCCACCCCAAGCTCTCCAACACGCCCGAGCGTCCGGTCGATTCCACACAACTCATCGCTTCGATGCCGTCGATCAACTGGACGCCATCATCCTGTGCGTCCCCACGCCAATCGGCCCACACCGCGAGGTGGACATGTCCGCAGTCCAGTCCGCCATACGCTCGATCCTGCCTCACCTCCGACGGGGCCAATTGGTCAGCCTGGAAAGCACCGTCTACCCCGGGGCAACCGAGGAGGAGCTCGCCACAGCAATCGCCTCCCGGGGACTCGCGGTGGGTCGCGATGTGTTTGGGGTCTTTTCGCCGGAACGTGAAGACCCCGGAAACACCCATTTTCACACCGGAAACATTCCCAAACTCGTAAGTGGTATCACGCCGGCCTGTCGCGATGCGGGTGTCATTCTATATTCATCCGTCGTGGAAAAGGTTGTACGCGTGGAATCGCTTAGGGTCGCGGAAATGGCCAAGATGATCGAAAACACTTTTCGCTTCGTCAATATAGGGTTGGTGAACGAATTGAAGATGATCGCGGATGGGATGGGCATCGACATCTGGGAGGCGATCCGGGCGGCATCCACCAAACCGTTTGGCTACATGCCGTTCCATCCCGGGCCCGGATTGGGAGGGCATTGCATCCCGGTGGATCCATTCTATCTGACTTGGAAGGCGAGGGAGCACGGGATGACAACACGGTTCATTGAACTCGCCGGTGAAATCAACGGCGGAATGCCTGCGTGGGTGGTCGGCAAAATTGGGACGGCTCTCGGTGATCGCGACAAGTTGATTCACGGAGCGCGGATCCTCCTGATCGGCGTTGCTTATAAGAAAAACATTGAAGACACTCGAGAATCTCCCGCTCTGGAAATCATCCAACGGCTTCGCGAAGCGAAGGCTGTCGTTTCGTACTCCGACCCCTATGTGCCGAATTTGAATGTCATTCGCGGCGGACGCATTGACATGGCTGCGCTCCCATTGACTCCGGAGACCGTCTCTGCGGCCGACTGTGTCGTCGTGGTCACGGATCACGATTCCATCGACTATGAACTTATACAACGGCACGCGTCCTTGATTGTGGATACGCGCGGCCGGTTTTTCCCGGGCTCCCCCAACGTGGTGGGTGCGTAACTCAGAACCAACACTGCTCGTTTCTAGCCGGCTACATGCCTGGGGCAGCACAACTATTCAACTGGCAACCATGCGCTCCCCCGTTGCTCTGCTAATTTTCAATCGCCCGGAGGAAACTTCCAGGGTGTTCGCGGAAATCCGCCGAGCGCGCCCCGATCGGTTGTTGGTTGTTGCGGATGGCCCGCGGCCGGACCGAGCCGGTGAAGCGGAACGTTGTGCTGCGGCACAACATATCACGGAGAAAGTGGACTGGCCGTGTCAGGTGGATCGTAACTATTCGACGACCAATCTCGGGTGCCGGCGCCGCGTATCCAGCGGGCTGTCCTGGGTATTCGAATCCGTTTCCGAAGCCATTATTCTGGAGGATGACTGTCTTCCGCATCCGAGCTTCTTCGATTATTGCGATGTCCTGCTAGCTCGCTACCGTGAGACGCCGGAAATATTCTCGGTTTGCGGGACGAATCTTCTCCGACGACATCCCCGTTCTTCGGAGAGTTATTATTTTTCCCGCTATCCACAAATCTGGGGTTGGGCCACGTGGCGGCGTGTATGGGCGGGCTATGATGTTGACATCAAATTCTGGCCGGAGTTGCGAGATATGGGATGGCTTGCCAGCGTCCTCGGGTCGGCCGATGTTGCCACTTTTTTCTCCGCTCAGTTTGATTCCATTCGCGCCGGAACACTTGACACGTGGGATACCCAGCTCCTATTCGCTTCGATGCGGGCGGGCGGGCTCAGCATTCTTCCCTCGACCAACCTGATTTCCAACATTGGTTTTGGACCGGCAGCGACTCACACCACGCTATACGACCACCCCCAAGCGAGCCAATCGCTTGAGGATCCGGATCGCCCCCTGAGGCACCCCTCGGCGGTAATTCGGGATGAGGCGCGCGACCATATTTTAGAACAACAATACTACCTGAACCCTCCAAAACCCGCATTTTCGAAACGAGTTATGAGAAAACTGCGACACCTGTTGTCCGGTGGCGAATAGAAGCCCTTTTGAGTTAGCGTGATATTTGGACTCCACAAACGTGCAATCCCAAACTGGTGGATCTATCGCCGCGGCATTCGCCGGCGATTCCCCGCGCCGGACCACTCGGACCGCGTCGCCATTTTCAAGCCCGATCGGCTCGGGGATTTTGTCCTCGCCATCGGCGCCATCCGCAGAATCGTGGATTCCATCGGGGCGCACCGTTGCGTCCTGTTGATTTCCAAATTTTCCAGGGAAATGGCAGCCCGCGAGTTTCCAACGGTTGAAATCCTGGAAGTGCCCTATCTCTCGTGGCGATTGTGGGAAACCCGCCGCGGACTCCATGAACTTGTCGGTCATCCGGTTTTTCGATCCGGAGTAGACCGTCTCGTCTGCCTCCGTCATCACCGATTTCCGCATGAGGATCTAATCTGTGCGGCAATCCCAGCCCGACTTTCGGTCGGAAGCCGGCATACCTCGCTGGGTACCCCCCCCGGTGAATTGATCCGGCGTCGCCTTGAATTCGACCACTGCGTGGCGTCCCCTAAGGTAATTGAAGGCCAATGCGAAGAACTCGGTTGGCACGCTGCTGTGGTAGCTTCATTTCTTGGGCAGCCGATCGGCCTCGACGAGATCCTCCCCGTCCTAGGTCCACAACGTCCCGCTGCAACGGATCCTTGGATCACAGTATCGCCGTTTGGCAGCGCTCAGATTCGCGATCTACCCGAGCCTCTCTTGGTGGCGGCCGCGGTTGAGTCCTCGCGACGGGGTTTGGGATTGCGGTTGGCGTCACCGGCCGGGGACGAGGCGCGCTTCAATGCCCTCGCCGGCCGACTGCGAGAGGCTGCACCCCAGGCTATCTCGGTGACGGTACAGGCCACTCCTAAGCTGGAGGACTTAATTTCATTGTTGAAAGCCAGCCGCCTTGTGATTACAGCCGAGACAGCGACCGCTCACCTCGCGACAGCACTGGATTGCCCTACCATCACAGTGGTTGGCGGAGGCCACTACGGAATATTCTCCCCGTGGCATCGATCGTCGCAGCAGCAGTGGCTTGTCAATCGAGTACCTTGTTTTGGCTGCCATTGGGAATGTCACCTGCCGGCGCCGCTCTGCATCACCGGAGTCTCAAATACCCAACTCCTCAACGCATTCAGCCAGATTCTCGGCTTCCATC
The DNA here is from genome assembly GCA_009695205.1 of Pedosphaera sp. Lineage (GTDB taxonomy): Bacteria > Verrucomicrobiota > Verrucomicrobiia > Limisphaerales > UBA9464 > SIBK01. The sequence goes on from SIBK01000030.1 coordinate 11,158, forward strand.
CGTAGCGGTCCGTTGCAATCCATGATTAGCATTGTCACTCCGGTCCTCAATGGAGCCAGAACGATCGAGCGCACTCTCCGCGCCATGTCCACACAGCAGGCTGATTTCGAGCATATTGTGCAGGACGGCGGCAGCACCGATGGCACTCTCGAAATCCTGAAACGCTACGCAACGCAGTATCCGCTCAGAATTTTCCAGGAAAAGGACACAGGGCTATACGACGCCATCAATCGGGGAATGAACCGGGCGCGAGGCGACGTGTTGGGTTGGATAAACGCGGATGATTTTCATTTGCCGTGGACTCTGGCCACCGTTCAATCCGTGTTGGACCGCAACCGCAGTGTCCATTGGATCACCGGAATCCCCAGCTGGTATTTTGAAGACACCGGGTTGTCCGTCACCGCTTCTGCCGCCCCGGTGTTCCCCCGGAGTTGGATCGCCGCCGGCTGGTTTGCAAATGGTCGATTAGGCGCCTTGCAACAGGAGTCTATGTTTTGGAGGCGGTGGCTTTGGGAGAAGGCGGCGCCAACCGATCTGATGACCCGTTACCGCTACGCAGCGGATTTCCACCTCTGGAAGCGATTCGCACAACACGCGGATCTTCGCACCGTTTCATCCGTGCTGTCGTGTTTCACTCTATCTTCCGACCAAATCTCCACACGCTTTCTCCGGGAATACCAAAGTGAATGTGGCATCCCCTCAACTCGGATCGAAAGAGCCCTCTGGGCGAGACTCGTTACTCGGTTGACCTCGATCATCCAATTCCGGCAAGTGCTGAAGCCCTGCGCTGTCCGGCGGTGACATTTCCGAGTCCATTGATTCCATGATCCAGTATATCTTCAATCAAGCGGCGGGCCCGCAAACCTTTAGCACTCGACAATTCGCCAGGCTACGCCGTCTTTGGCTGCGGTTCAGTGATCCACTGATCGAATGGGAGTTGGAAGGCCGCAAGCTCAGGCTTCCACTTTCACACGATCTGCCATTTACGTACCGGGATCATCCGCTTTTTTGCCGAAATCTGACGCGGCTTTGCCAATGGGTTCGCACCCGCAGTTCGGAACTCCGCATGATTGATGTCGGAGCCAACGTCGGGGATTCCTGGTGTCTCGCACGTCCGATCGACGGCGACCGCTTCCTACTCGTAGAAGGCAGCCCACGCTACCATGACATCCTGCTAAAAAACACCGCTGGAACGCCTGGAGTAAGCGTCATCAACGCCCTGATTGATGAGACGCCAGGGACCCCTGGGGGAACATTTATCCTTCGAGAGGGCACTGCACGAGTGGTCCCCGGGCCGGGTGGATCCGTTCCCAAGGCCACTCTCGATCAGTTGACCGCGCCTCCCGATGGCGGCGTTGGCTGGAACCTGTTGAAAACCGATATTGATGGATTCGATCTCCGCGCGCTCCACGGTGCCCGCGACCTGCTGCGACGAGATCGACCCGTGGTGTTTCTCGAATTCCACCCCAACCTGCTCGACACTGCGGGGGATGATCCACTTCGGCTCTTCTCGCTCTTTAAGTCTCTCGATTATCCCCACCTGCTCGTCTACGACAATGCGGGATACCTCATCGGAGAGTTTCAAACCAGCGACACGGACCGCTGGCGGCAACTGATTCTTCTAGCCCGTGCCAGACCCTATTATTATTTCGACATCGCGGCATTTCCTGCGGAGGACCCAGAGGGATTCCGGACTTTTCACCAGCGGGAACAGGCTTACTTCGAACGGGACGTTCCCCGACAGTTTTCATGAACAGTCCATTTCTCACCATTGTAACGCCGGTATACAATGCTTCAGCGACAATACGCCGGACGCTCGATGCCATGGTGGGACAGAAGGCAGATTTCGAACATCTAGTCTACGACGGCGGGAGCACGGACTCTACGGCGGCAATCGTTCAGGAATACGAAGATCAGTATCCCGTACGCCTGCTGAGGGGTGACAATCTCGGTGTATACGGCAATGTCGCGAATGCCTTTCGCGAGGCTCGCGGACAAGTATTCGGTTGGATCAACGGGGACGATTTCTATCTGCCGTGGACACTGCCAACCGTGGTACGAATCTTTTCCACGCATTCCAACGTGGCCTGGATCAGCGGTATTCCCAGCTGGTTTTGCGAAGGCGATGCGCTCGGTGAAACCGTGGGGTTCGCTCCAATCTACTTCCAGTCCCTGCTGGCCCGCGGATGGTACCGCCGCAATCGCCTGGGTTATCTCCAGCAGGAATCTCAGTTTTGGCGACGTGACTTATACGAACGAGCTGGAGGAGATTCCGTGCTGCGGGCGTACCGGTACGCCGCCGACTACCACCTGTGGCGCACCTTTGCAAAATACGCTCCTCTGCAAACGGTTTCGGCAGTCCTAGCCTGTTTCACCGTGCGGCAACACCAGTTCTCCGCGGCAAATTTCGAAGCGTACGATCGAGAATGCGGTTGCGCTCCGGGCGATCTGAATCTTGCCACTCTCGGGAAGATTTTCGACCGACTGACTTCTGTCGCTTTTCGCCATCGCCCCATCCGCCCGCGCACGTTGTCGTCCGTGCGCCATCCGATGGACTAATCATGCTGGGGACTGCCATTGTTGGGTGCGGCGCCATTGTCGCCGATCTTCACGCACATCCATTGCGTCGCCTGGAGAATCTGGGCGGTGTGGACGTGCGGGTGTTGGTCGATCGCGACCCAGGGCGGGCCTCTGCCCTGCGGCGTTGGTTTCCGGATGCACGTGTCGCCACGTCACTCACTGCCGCGCTGCAACCGGGAGATATTCATCTGACCTTCATCGCCACACCGCCCAGTCTTCATCGAAGTCTGACGCTCGACGCCTTGAAGGCCGGCTGTCACGTCTTTTGCGAAAAACCGCTAGCCACGACCGCTGCGGATGCGCGGGAACTTGTTCGCGCGGCCGACGCAGCCGACCGGGTGTTGGCGGTAGCCCATCCACGCCGGTTTTTCCCCAACACCCTCGCCGTCCGTACCCTGATTGCTTCCGGGCAGCTCGGCGAGCCGCTCCAGTTTGTGTTTCGCGAGGGCTCGCCGTACGACTGGTCGATTGCAACCGACGCTGCGTTTCGTCGGGCGACTGCGGGCGGTGGCGTCCTCCTGGACAAGGGTGTGCACTGCCTCGACACGCTGGATTCATTGTTCGGGACGGGCCACGTTCTGGCGTCTTGGGATGACAGCCTACACGAAGGTGTCGAAACCAATTCCAAGGTTGAACTGGAAACGAGTTCAGGGCGTGGTGTGGTACATCTTAGTTGGGATCAGGCGTTGAACAACGGACTCTGGATACGCGGTCCAAAGGGCGAAATTCGAATGGATACCACCGAGATTACGCGATACCAGCAGCGGGATCCCGGAGGGTCCTGGCGCCGATACGACTGTAATGAATCCTGGCCGTCGGATTTAACTCCCGCTGGAGGATCGCGCAAAACGCCGTATAACTATTACGACTGCGGCGATCTGGAATGGATCAATCTGGTTCGATCCATCCGCGGCCTGGAATCGCCTGCAGTGGATGGCATCGTGGCTGCCCGCGTATTACATCAAATCGAGAACGCCTACCGGATGGCCCAGCCGCTCGACCAGCCTTGGTTCTCCTCGTCGGAACAGGCTTTTTGGCGAGCACGGCACTGGCACGCGACCAAAGCTGCGCCGCAAAACCATCCCACCCAATGACACGCCTTGCCGTCCTGGGAGCCGGTGGATTTGTCGGCTCACGGTTGTTGGAACTTAGCCTGGCGCGGGCCGGAATCGAGGCGATTCCTATGCTTCGACAACCGCGAGGCCTGGGAAGACTGGCCCGATTCGGACTTACGTGGCGTCCAATCGATACAAATTCGATTCAGTCCCTTTCCGAATCGCTCGATAGATTCGACGCCGTGGTGAATCTGACCCAGGGCGACAACGAGCGACTGCTACCCGACGTGCAGAATTTGTATGAAGCTTGCCGAAGGGCCAAAGTCGGTCGATTCATTCACCTTGGAAGCGCCGTGGTGTTCGGTGAAGTGAAGCACCCAAACCTGCCCGATGATATGCTGGCTTCGGAAAATCGCTGGTCCGAATACGCCCGGGCAAAAGCCGCTACGGATGCCTGGCTTGCGCCGCGTTTGGACACCTCCGGCCCGGCAACAGTTATATTCCGTCCGGGCCTCGTCTGGGGTCCTCGATCCATCTGGGTGACACTCCCCGCCGGGCAGATGATGGACGGCAACGCATTTCTGTTCCGCCAGGGATCCGGGATCTGCAACCTGTGCCATGTTGATCGCCTCGCCTCTGCCATCCTTTCCGCCGCAACTCGCCCGGTTGCCTTGACCGGTTTTTTTCACATCGGCGATCCAGGGGTTCGAACATGGCGACAATACTATAACGCGCTGACTCGAGAAATAGGTTCCGACACAGGCTCCATACATCAGCTGCCGGACTTTGAGATCACCTGGAAGGATCGAGTGCTTGGAATGAAAGACCTGAATTGGGTGCGCCAGATCAAACGTCGCATCCGCAACCAAACGAAGGACCGGATCAAGCGCGTCCTCCGCAACACGATCGAACAATTGAGCCCACCGACAATCTCCGGCGCGAGGGTACCTGCTGCGCCACGCCCGGACCGTCTCATGTGGTCACTTCAATCGGTCGAAAATCCGTTGCCGCTCGACCGATTTCAGGTTCATTTCCCCGAAGTCACGGAGCCGGACTATGAGACCGCGATGAGCCGAACGGGAAGCTGGTTGCGATACTCGGGCTTCACTGTTGAACCGGGGGAATCCGGGTGACAATGAGCTCCGATAATTTTGATCGATTGATCTTGACCTGCGATGCCCTGCCCCTTCCGCCGTTCGTGGGACACAATCGAGTGGTGTATGAACTGCTGCAGGCGCTGGACCGTGAAGAGATCGAAGCGGTGGTCTATGCCAACGACGATGAAATGAATCAACTCGAAGGACATTGGAAGGGCCGACGCGTTCGATTTCACCCGCTGACCCGTCGGATGGCGGGACGCCATATCCGGTCGGTTGTTCAGCAATTGTCGCTGCCGACAGTAACCCGTGATTTTGATGGAGAGGAAAAGCTCGTGAAGACATTGGCTCGGCAGACCAAGAACCCGCGACTCCTGGTTCATTTCATTACGGGAGCTCCGCTACTGGAACGGTTCGACGGCCGCGGAGTGATCCTCTCAGGACACGACTGCATGTCTCATGTCTATCTTGAAGAGGCGAGGCACGCCCGCAACTGGTCTATGCGACTGAGATATATGATCCGCCGCCGGTTTGCGCGAGTGGCGGAGAAGCGCCTTGCCCACCAGGCCGAGCGCGTCCATCTGGTATCCCACCACGATATGATTGAATTCAAACGGGTCAACCCTCGAATCCGGGGCGAAGTGGTGCCGTTGGGGACGGAGGCTCCGATTCCCTCGAAGTTACAACCCTTTGCGGAGCGGAGAGTCTGCGTGATCTGGGGTACGCTTTCTGACGAATTGATCATCGCCGGGTTGCGCCGCCTGATGGCGGCCGCCGTTCGCAGCCATCCATCAATTCTCCGCGGATGGATCGTGCTCGGTCGCGTTCCCGAAGCCGAAGCTCGCGCCCTGCTACCTGGCTTGGACCGCCTCGGGTTGATCTATCGGTCACACGTTCCGGACCTCTCCGCATTTCTCGGCGCGACGCGATTGCTCCTGCTGCCCGACGTCGGCGGATCCGGACAAAAGACGCGCACTCTCGACGGGCTGGCTCACGGTTGTTGCGCAATGGGTCTGCCGATCGCCTTCCGCGGAATCGAGAATTGTCCGGAACCTGCCTATATCCAGGCAGCGACGCACGGCGAATTGCTGGATCAACTCGCCCTCTTGTCGGACGTGGACGCCGAGCGCTCCGCCGCCCGCGGGCGACACCGTTTTCTGGAGGAATTTGACCGACCTGTGCTCGCCAAACGCTGGAGGAAACTGCTCCAGGGTGTCGGTACCTTCGCTCCCGGATATTGAGTTATGGAATCGGCCCGCATTCAGGAAGCCATCGCCGCCGTTACCCGGGATTTCCCGTTTCCAAGCATTACAGCGAAGCATGGAGACGCTTACCGCAATGTTGCGGACGTGGTGACCCGATATGTCCGCGACGGAGGAAGGATCCTCGATTTCGGGGCCGGAGCCGGCGACAAAGTCGCCGTAGCCGCCCGCCTGGGCTACTCGTGCGTTGCGGCCGATGACTTGGGAGATGACTGGCATAATTTCGGGGACAATCGGACACGGATTCTTGATTTCCTCAACCGGAACGGAGTCGAATTCGTGGTGACGGACGAATCAATGCCGTGGCCATTTCCTGGGGAATCCTTCGACATGGTGATGGCGCATGACGTCCTGGAGCACTTGCACGATTCTCCACGGGTGTTGTTAAACCTGCTCGTAGGATCGCTGAAGCCGGGGGGACACCTGCTCATCACGGTTCCCAACGCGGCAAATCTTCGAAAGCGGATGGATCTTTTGCGGGGTCGAACAAACCTGCCGCGGTTCGAGGTTTACTTCTGGTCTCATCCCCGCTGGCGGGGGCATGTTCGTGAATACGTGGCGGGGGACCTCCGTGAACTCTGCGCGAACATGGGATTGATCTGCTCCGAGTTGAGTCACCGGGATCAAATGCTCCATAAGACCCGCGGCCTGCTGCGACCCATATTCCTTGGATTGAGCCGGATCGTCCCCAGTTTCAAAGACACCGTGCAGCTCGTCGCTCGAAAGCCTGTCGATTGGAAACCCGTGCCACCCGCGGAGGCACAGCGACTCGCTCGGATCCAACAGACCGTGAGCCACTACCAATACGTTGCCGAGCCCACGAGCCCGCCTCAGCATTGACCCCCTATATCCCAGCACAGCAACCCTTGCGCGGACGCCGATGGCTGTTCATCGCTGCTCGCAATTTCGGGGATGCCCTTATAACGTCAACCCTGGTGCGGGCAATTATTGAGAGCTTTCCTCAGGATCGGGTCGAGATCTTGTCTCGTCCGCAGTTCCATCCAATTTTTAACCGACTACCCGGCATCGCCGACTTTCACGTGGCCGCCTTTCCCATGGGATCGGTCAAAGAGTTCCATGCACCTGAAGCACTGGCTTTGGGCAACTGTATCCGCAAACTGCGTCGGGCCCGCTTCGATTGCTGCGTCAATGACACCGGCGACGTCCGCGAAGCGTGGCTCGGACGGATGATCGGTCCCAAGTTCAATGTGGGACCCCAGTGGCACCCGGATAATCCGCACCTGAATCTAATCCAAGGTTGGTGGACAAAACCCGTGGTAAATCACCCGATATTCATCCCCGCGGATGTCCTCAATGTCTACAAGGTGCGGGCACTCATGGCATCTCAACTCGGATGTCTTCCGGACATCGTCAATGGAATGTTGGAGCAGGTACCCAGAGCGCGGTCCCAGGATGGGCCCCGGGTGCTAGGTATCCAACCGTATGCGACCCAGGATTGCCGGCTGTGGCCGTGGGAGTTCTGGTGCGCCCTCGCCAGCCAGGCCAGTCGGCACGGCGTTCAAGTCCGGATCTTTTGCGCCCCCCCGGAACGCGACGTCACCGAAAAACGCCTGGCCCCGGTATTGCGGGTACCCGGCGTCGAACTTCGCGCCGAGCCCCTGGAGGGCTTTTTCCGGCAACTAACTCAACTGACGGCCCTCGTGGCTCTCGACAGTTTTGGCATCCATGCGGCGCGAAGCATGGGTGTGCCCGCGGTCATGATCAACGGAGCCAACGATCCCCGTTTGTGGCAACCGCCGGGAACTCGGATGTTGTCGAACGGCGGGAATTGCCCAAAGTTCCCCTGCTATTGCCAGCCCGTCTGTGGTGGGCCAGATCTTCCGGAAAATGCCTGCATCCGGGAAATCACCCCGGCACAGGTCTGGAACGAAATCCGAGTCCTCCTGTTCCCGGAACCCATCCAAAACACCACAACCCCACCGAGCTCACCGCCTCAATGAAACTCCTTGTCACTGGATCCAGTGGACTCATTGGAAGTGAAGTCGTCAGCGATTTCTGCCGCGAGGGTTGGAAAGTCCACGGCGTCGACAACAACATGCGTGCCGACTTCTTCGGACCCCAGGGAGACACCCGTTGGAATCTCGCCCGCCTTCAGCAGGAAAACCCCGGATTCTGCCATCACGAAGTGGACATCCGCGACCGGACCCGTATCGCAGAACTGCTCCAGGCTCTTCGCCCCGACGCCATCGTACACGCCGCTGCGCAGCCAAGCCACGACCTGGCCGCCTCTCGACCCTTCGATGACTTCGATGTCAACGCTGGGGGTACCTTGAATTTGCTGGAGGCCGCCCGCCAGGCTTGCCCTGAATCCCCATTCGTGCACCTCAGCACCAACAAAGTGTATGGGGATGCTCCCAACGAACTGCCGCTCAAGGAACACGCGACCCGATGGGACTACGCAGAGGCTGTGGACCACGATGGCATCCCGGAGACGTTCCGTATCGATCGGTCGAAGCATTCGGTGTTCGGCGCCTCGAAAGTGGCGGCCGATGTGATGGTTCAGGAATACGGCCGCTATTTTGCCATGCCCACCTGCTGCCTCCGGGGAGGCTGCCTAACCGGCCCAAATCATTCGGGAGTCGAACTCCACGGATTTCTCAGCTACCTAATAAAGTGCAATCTCGAAGGCCGCACGTATCGCATCTATGGCTATCGGGGCAAACAAGTTCGTGACAACATCCATTCCCACGACGTCGTCCAGTTCATCCGGAGAGTTATCGCCACTCCACGTCCAGGTGAAGTATATAACCTCGGCGGCGGGCGGGAAAACTCGATCTCGATCCTGGAAGCCTTTGCCCTGATCTCCGAAATCTCGGGCCAAGCGATGCAATATGAATATGTCGATCAAAACCGCCAGGGGGATCACATCTGCTACATTTCCAACCTCAATAAGGTGAAGGCCCACTTTCCAGGCTGGGGTATCACGCGCAATCTGCGCCAGACGTTTGAGGAAATCCACAGATCCTGGGTCACCCGCCGCCTTGTTTCATGACGGCACGCGCCGTTCCCACAGATCATCGAATGCCTCCTCCGTTCCACGATGGAATCGGCCCAGGATACCGAAGGCCGGCAGCGCTTCTCCAAGCGTCGCTCGGATGGGCGACATGCTGCATGCTCGTAGCCATGCTCCGCACCACCGCAGGGGGTCTCCAGGCCCTGCTCCCAGTCACTCCGGAACCGGTGACGCTGTCGCAGGCCAATCACCTGTCGCGAATTCACGCCCTTCTCGGTTCCGGATCCCTGCGCGACAAAACCCCCATCCGGATCCTGATATACGGCGGCGAAGTTATCAAGATACCGTGGAGCGACCGTCTGATGCAGGCGTTGCAGAAACGACACCCGAATTGCACCTTGATCACCACTAATTTGGCCGTTACAGGGTATCAGGGGTCGGAATTGCTGAAACTCGCAAACGCCGATATCTATCCCTTCTATCCGGACTTAGTGCTTCTTCATGCCTATGGAGGGGGTGAGCCGTACCGGCGTCTCATCCGGGAAATTCGCGAACGCACGACGGCCGACGTGCTCGTGCTCACCGATCACCCTCATGTCCATCCCCTGGTTTCTTTAGACGAGGAAATATCCCCCGCGATTCTGGAGCAGCGAGCGGCAGAACGCCCATTCCCCGAGCAGTACTGGGGTCCGTGGTTGAACTATTGCCTTCTACCCCGTTTCGCAGACGAGGCGGATGCCTGTCTGGCGACTATCCGAGACGGTTGGAAAAGACATATCCGAACTCATCAACTCGCTATTAGCAATCTAGTTTCCGACAACTACGTGATGCCGAATGAGCAGGGCCAGCACTTGATGATTGAGTTGTTGCTTCCGTATTTCCGCCCGGTCTCCGGGATGACACGCGAGGATCCCTGGAATAGCGCCCGGGTGACAACTTACTCCGGTGAGGACGAACTGAATTGGAAGCGGGGAAAGGTCCGAATCGAGTTCACCGGCAACCGAGTGGAAGTGATCACCGATGCGGCGTCCGACGAGCCGGTGAGTGTCCTGCTCGATGGGAAGCCGCCATCGGAACATCCCTCTCTCTATGGCGTGACTCGATGCTCATTAATTCCCGGTTCCGATTGGCCGGCCCTTCTGAATTCCCAATCCGCAATGCCATTGCAGGAGGAAGAATGGACCGCCAGCCTTAACAACGTCCACTCGAACAGGACCTATTTCACCTTTAAACTAGCCGGATCGAAAACGGGTCCGGATGGCGAAGGCCGGTCTGATCGCGAGTTCCGATCCCGTTCAGGCCGAGTGTTGATCGCCCCGGATGATTGGGAGATCATGCGATTCGCGGCCCAGAATCGGCGCCCGGTTCCTGAATCGTTGGAAGTGCGATGGAAGACTGTTTTCCGCGGGCGGGATGAGTATAAACCGACTGTTTCTAGCACGCCGGGTGAATTCATAACCACGGTCCTGGCGACGGGGTTGCCAAATCAACCGCATGTTTTGGAGCTCACCACTCCATCCGGACGTCCGTCGCCGATCCGAGCGATCCGTTGTTATCGTCCACCCCTTATCCCTCCTTCTGTTTCCGGCAAAAAGCGGATTCCAAAATGACCCGCTCCCCATCCGCGCTGGATTTTTCGGCATGCCTCTTCCGCGTACTGTCCGCGGGGACGCATCGGTGGCGGACCTGCTCCCGTCTGCGACTGTTGGTATTCGGAGTCTCATCCTGGGCGCTCTTAACTCTGAATTTTGGACTGAACCTCTTCAGCATGGCTAACTCCGTCTGGTTTGAACTGCACCAGCGGGATTCCGAATGCCTCGTCGTCGCCCGACTGGTCGCCGACCGCAGCGGCAGTGCGGGAAGCCATGCGGGGCTTTTGGGTCAGTACACCAATGCGACGATTCTTCGGAAACGGGATCAGGTGGAGACCCAATACCGTCTCTATACGGGGCTCGAAACGGGGTTGACCAACTTTACGTTCGTCCCGTACACCCATCAAGTGGGTCTCCAGGCTGTACTTCTGGGCGACGTGGATCGCTCGGTGGATTCAGCTCTGGCGCATGCGGCATCCTGGAATCTTGCCCGACCCAAATACTTTGTTAAAATCCAGGAAAACAAGATCGTTCTTCTCCAACTCGTAGTCGCTGCAGTCAATGCCGCGATTTTTTCCACGCTTCTATGCTGGTTCCACCTCGAGTTTGGCTCTACGACAGCCTGGATACTGCTGCCACTGACACTCTTGTCACCGTGGATCACCGTCTTTGGCCGGAATCTATATTGGATCATCGGGTCTTGGTATCTTCCCATGGTGGCGGCCGCTCTCTTGTGCCGCTGGCTTGGGTCCGGCTCCACCGATGCTCTTCGTCAAACGGTCCTCGTGTGCCTGCTCGCGATCACCATGGCCGTCGGCGTTCTTTTCAAGTCCACCATGGGTTATGAATTTCTAAGCGCAGTGGTCCTCGCACAGATGAGCATCGTGGTCTACTACGCTAAACTGTGGCGATGGTCCTGGCTGCGTCTCCTGGTATCCCTCCTCGTCTCCGGGATAGCCTCCATCGGCGGCTTCGGAGCCGCACTTTGGATTCATTATCACAAATTGCTCCACTTGTCGGGCGGACACTCCACCGAAGCCATTCAGTCTCTCACGACCTTTGTATCGGACCGTGCTATTGGGGACGCTTCCTCGCGCGCGGCCGAATATGGGAGCCACGTTTCCGGCAATCCAGTGCTCGTGATTCTCAAGTATGTATTCGGCGTATGGAATCTTTTTCCCCCCTTTTTCATATTTCTGTTGCCAACAGTCTGGGTTGCCGTCCAGGTACTTCGCCAAAAAGATTCACTCACCCAGGGACTTCAACCGCTCGCCTGGGCCTACCTTTTTTCCTGGAGCGCCCCGCTTTCTTGGTTTGTGGCCGCACGGGGACACTCCATGGTTCACACTCACATCAACTATGTGCTCTGGCATCTCCCAACCATGTTCTTCGCTCTTGCACTGCTGGTGAAGTGGTCCCTGCTTCATTATACGATCCGCTGGGAAATCGTCCGAACCCGTCTGGCGCCACCCTGTCCGCGGGGTTGAGAAGTTCCCGAACTCCCGCAACCGTCCTGTAGCGAAACCCTTGACGCCCCCCCAGTTGAATCATCCCCCCACTCTTGACCCGGACCGCTGCGCCCTTCTTGGCCACACCGGCTTCGTGGGCGGCAATCTGCTTCGACAATTCCCTTTCGGCGGCACTTATCATTCAAAAAACATCGGCGAACTCGCCGGCCGGTCGTACGATCTAATCGTCTGCTCTGCCGTTTCCGCGGTAAAATGGCAGGCTAATAAAGATCCCGAGAGCGACTGGCGGCGGATCCAATCGCTACTGGATGTCCTCACCCGGGTCGATGCCCGGCGCTTCATCCTGATCTCCACCATCGACGTCTATCCGATTCCGGTGGGAGTGACCGAGGCGGATGACCCATCCGGTATCTCAAATCATGCCTACGGACTTCATCGTTTAAAGTTAGAACAGTTTGTCCGGAGCCGATTCCCTGTGCACCACGTTGTCCGACTTCCCGGCCTCTTCGGCGATGGACTCAAAAAGAATCTTATTTACGACCTGCTGCACTCGAATCTCCTTGATAATATTCATCCTGACGGCGTTTTTCAGTATTACGATCTCAGTCGCCTTTGGCCGGATTTGGGGAAGACGATGGCGGCCTCCCTGCCCCTTCTCAATGTAGCAACGGAACCGCTGCTCACCCGGGAAATTGTGAGCCGGTTCTTTCCGAACAGCCGAATCGGCGCAACAGCCAGTGGAGCCGGTCGGTACGATTTTCGCTCACGGCACGACACTCTGTGGAACGGTACGAATGGCTATCTCTATTCGAAGGAAGACGTGATGACAGATCTAGGACGATTCCTCGCGCGACAGCCCTCTCAACAAGCTCTCTGAATCCCTTGTGACCCTTGCCGTCTCCAATATCGCCTGGACCCCGGATCAGGATGATGACGCGCATGCCCTCCTGTCCGATCTGGGCGTCCGCGCTCTGGAACTCGCCCCCACGCGCTGGTGGCCTGATTTGTCGCGGGTTACCCCGGCTCAGGTGGCGGACGCGCAGGCGCGCCTTGCGCGTTTCGGACTACGTCCCGTTGCATTTCAGGCCGTTCTATTTGGACAACCGCAGCTTGCCGTGTTCGGGCAGTCTGCCGCCACCTGCGAATCGTACCTGTCGACGGTCGTGGATCTGGCTTCGAGCTTCGGCGTCTCGGCAATCGTTTTTGGTTCACCGAAGCAACGATTACGAGGAACGAGGACATTGGACGAAGCCATCGCTGACAGTGTTCTCTTGTGGAGGAGGCTGGGGGATCGCGCGGCGACTCGCGGCGTGCGGTTTTGCCTTGAGCCAAACCCTTGCGAATACGGGGCTGATTTCATGACCACCCTTGCAGAAACCGCCGCGGTAGTCCGGGCAGCCGGATCGCCTGGAGTCTGGTTGAATGTGGACGGTGGCGAATTGGCAATGAATGCGGAGAAATTGCCGGAGGCGCTGGAGAATTGCCGAGATCGGATCGGGCATTTTCACATTAGTGAGCCTTACCTGGGCCCGCTGGAGGGAGCACCCGAGCGACATCGCGCCTACGCCCGCGCCCTTCGGTCCGCAGGCTATGACGGAATTGTCTCCCTGGAAATGCGTAGCCAGCCTGGCGGATTGATCGCTGTGGAAACCGCTGTAAGATGGGCGGCAGCGGCATACGAAACCGCCGATCCCTGATTTCACCCACCCGATGTTTCAAGAATCGCATTACGATTGCCTGGTGATTGGTGGCGGATTTTTTGGATCCATTCTGGCGTCTGAGCTCGCTGGCCAGGGGTACCGGGCAGTGCTCTGCGAAAAAGAGGACGGCCTTTTGCAACGAGCTTCGTATGCAAATCAGGCCCGCGTCCACAACGGATACCACTATCCGCGAAGTGTGCTTACCGCACTTCGGTCCCGGGTGAACTTCCCGCGGTTCACTTCCGAATTCCAGCCTGCAATTGTCTCGGACTTCCGTAAATTATACGCAGTGCCCCGACGCTTCTCCAAAGTGTCAGCACGACAGTTCCGACTCTTCATGGAGCGGATCGGCGCCCCGATTTCCCGGGCGACTGCCTCCGAGGTGAAGCTCTTTAACTCCGAGCTTATTGAAGACGTCTTTGGCGTGGTGGAATACGCCTTTGACGCCGTCCGATTGCTCGCGATCTGCGAAGAACGTTTACACCGCGCCGGCGTCGAAATCCAAACCCGCACACGCGTCGAATCCGTCCATGCCGCGGAGGGCGGACTGAGAGTTGTCTGCACCTCCGATGGCGATCACACGGAAGTCCACGCCCGCCGGGTGCTCAACTGCGCGTACTCCCAAATCAACGAACTGCTCGACCACTCAGGACTGCCCATGATCCGATTGAAGCACGAGCTCACTGAACTGGCCCTGATTGAGCCCCCGCCCGAATTACGCCAGGCAGGCGTCACCGTGATGTGTGGGCCGTTTTTTTCCTGTATGCCTTTTCCGGCAAAGGGATTACACACACTGAGTCACGTCCGCTATACCCCACACGCAACCTGGCAGGACGGCACCGGACCCTATACAAATGCACACGATTGGTTTGCGGCCGCTCCCAGGCGTTCGCGGTTTCCACACATGATCCGGGATGCTGCGCGCTACCTTCCGTGCCTCGGGCGCTCCACTCACCGTGAATCGCTCTGGGAGGTGAAGACAGTCCTCCCGCAAAGTGAAGGAGATGACAGCCGTCCAATCCTCTTTCGACGGGACCATGGAGTGCCCGGGCTCACATGCATCCTCGGGGGAAAGATTGATAACATCTATGATGCCGTTGCCGAGTTTACCGTGGACGCCGCCTTGCCATGAATACGCCTACCAGTGACACGTTCGTTTCCCTGGTGGCTCCCCTGCACCAGGCGGTTGCATGGTGTGAGGCTGCCGTGAACGAGATCGCCAGCGTGCTTCAGCAGAATTATGCCAACTACGAGATCCTTCTCGTTGACGACGGATCGACGGACGGCACCGCGGAAGCATTGAGCCGACTGGTCAATTCGGTCGACTGTGTCCGAGTGATCCGGCTCTCCCGGCATTTCGGAATTGAGGCGGCGATGCTGGCCGGATTCGATTCCGCAATCGGAGATTATATCGTGGTGCTGCAGGCCGAAACGGATCCGCCCGCCCTGATCCCGGAGCTGGTAAACCGCTGCCGCCGGGGTACCGGCATGGTCGTGGGCACCGAAAGACATTTGGCTCCGCGTTCGTGGATCGCCCGGCTCGGATCGGAGATATTTCACTGGTATTGCCGGCGGTTCCTTGGACTCGAATTTCATCGCGGCTCCCGCTACTTTCGCGTCTTCAGCCGTGCCGCCCTGAACGCGGTGCTCCAGGTCAAAGATCGAGTGCGAAATCTACGTCATGTGACCGCCCTCATCGGATTTCAAGCCGAGGCGGTCCCCTATGATCCGATGGCTCGCTGTTCGGTATCGCCACAACGCAACCTGCTCGACGACATCCACTCCGGTTTCGACGTCATCCTGGCCAACAGCCGGCACCCGCTGCGTGCCGTGACCCTTCTCGGTCTACTGGCCAGTGGCCTGAATTTGCTATACCTCGGCTATATTGTCGCGGTCTACTTCTTCAAGGAGAAGGTGGCGGAAGGCTGGACGACCCTGTCTCTTCAGCAGGCAGTCATGTTCTTTCTGGTCTTCGTCTGTCTCACGCTCCTGGCCGAATACGTTGGACTGGTCCTTTGGGAAACACGGGATCGCCCCGCCTATTTCGTCGCTACGGAGCAGCAAAGCAGCGTGACAATCCGACAGGAGGAACGGCGTAACGTAGTACGGAAGTCGGAATAGTTATTCTCGGCGCTTCGTTCGCACGTCCCTTTGAAATCGTACTCTTCGTGAGCCAATTCCAGTCCGACTGGCAGGTGCCCACATTCATCTCCGAGGTGTTTCACCCACGGCGGAGCCGCTATTGCGTGTGCGTGTTTGTGATCAATGAGGGCGATCGCATCCGCGCTCAACTGGTCCGCATGGAATCGCTCGCACCCGCAGGCGACATTGTGATCGCGGATGGCGGCAGCACGGACGGTTCTCTCGCATCCGACTTTGTGCGAGCCCGCGGGGTCCGCGCCATCTTAACCAAGACGGGTCCCGGAAAGCTCAGCGCACAGATGCGGATGGGTCTGGCCTGGGCCATGCAAGAAGGATACGACGGTGCCGTTGTCGTGGATGGAAACGGAAAGGACGGCATCGACGCCTTGCCGCGATTCCACGCAGCGTTGTCCGAAGGGTGGGACCACGTCCAGGGATCGCGCTACATCCTCGGGGGCGCCGCAATGAACACGCCTTTCTTGCGTCATTGGGGAGTTCTGCTGCTCCACGCCCCCCTGATCAGCATCGCCGCACGGCACCGGTACACGGACACCACCAATGGTTTTCGCGCCTATAGCAAGCGACTCCTTCTTGACCCCAGGGTGCAGCCGTTCCGAGATATATTCACCGCCTACGAACTTCACTACTACCTGGCGATTCGGGCCGCGTGTCTTGGCTTCCGTGTAACCGAAATACCGGTTACCAGGACCTATCCAGAAATGGGAACTATGCCCACGAAGATCACTGGTTTTCGTGGAAACTGGCGGGTTCTTCAAACCCTTCTTGCAGCCTGTGCCGGCCGGTTTAATCCGCCGAGTTGAGGGGAAGATCTCAAGCCGGTTTTCACGCCGATCCATGCGATCGATCGCGCAACGTGGCTGGCACAATTCAGCACTTTATATCGCTTTTTGCCAGCATGTCTGATCCCCAATCCCAAGCGGACGTCATCGTGGTGTGCCAGGTTTTCCATCCGGAACTTATTAGCACGGGACAAACGCTGACCGAACTTGTCGAGGAACTCGCAGCGCTCGGGTTGCGAATCACAGTGATCGCCGCTCAACCCACCCTGGTCGCCGGAGCGCCCCGTGTTCCCGCGTTGCTAGAGCATCAGGGCATCCAAATCCACCGCACCTGGTCGACCCGTCTGCCGAAAACCCATTTCATCGGCAAACTTCTCAATCTCTCAACCTTCTTCGCTTCCGCAACGTGGCGGATCCTTTGGCGCCACCCGCGCACCCAACTGCTCTTGTTAACCAATCCCCCGTATCTTCCACTCCTGGGCTGGGTCTGTCACTTGCTTCGCCGCCAGCCCTTCGGAGTGATCCTCTTCGACATCATGCCGGAGCAGGCGGAACTCCTTAACTTCATCCGGCCCGACGGGTTTGTGGCGCGTGTGTGGCGTCGATTCAATCAGCTTTGGTACCGTTGTTCGACGTATGCCGTGGTGCTAAGCCAAGACATGCTGGATGGAGCCATCAAAAACGCGAATGCCACCGGCACACCGCTGGAAGCAGAGCTGCGAAGGAAAACCCGAATCATCCACGTTTGGTCGGATGATCGGCAGATCCATCCGATTGAAAAGACCTCATCCGGGGAGGCAGTCCGGTTGGGTGTCCTCGGCCGCTTCGTCGTGCAATATTCGGGAAACCACGGACGTTTTCATGACCTGGAAACTCTCTTGAAAATCGCCCGCAGATTTTCGCCTGACGAACAGATTCGGTTTCAATTCATTGGTGATGGTCAGAAGAAGAAACTTGTTGACGAATTCCAGCGCCTCGTCCCCGCCGATCTTTGTTACAATTCCGGCTACGTCGGCAAGGAGCTGCTGGCGGATTCCCTGGCCATGGCCGACCTCGGAGTCGTAGCTCAACTGCCAGGACAGGAGCGGGTTTGCTACCCGTCGAAACTGCTGGGAATCATGGCCGCCGGGCGCGCAACGTTTGCAATATGCCCACCTGACTGTGAGATGGGCCGGATGATACGCGACGATCACCTTGGGATTGTGATCGCGAATGGCGACGTCACCGGAGGGCGTGAGGCGTTGCTCTGGGCGCGGAATCACCCGAATGAACTTCGCTGCATGGGGGCGAATGCCGCCCGCGTTCTCCGCGAACGGTTCACTCTACGGCAAGCCGCCCAAGCCTACCACGATCTAATCACGCAGATCTGCCGTGCGTCGTCGCCCTGATGTCGCGGGAGGCGACGCGGACCTGAATTTCTGACTGGAACCCGCGAAATCCTCTTGGAATGACTTTGCTTCCTACCCGCACCTTGACTTTAATCCCACTCCATCAAGATGAAGAACGATCTTATTATTGTCTGCGGCGGCGGCGGATTTATTGGCGGTCACATGATTGCCGACCTTCGCAAGCAGGGATACACCCGCCTGCGGGCTGTCGATCGCAAGCCGCAAAATCGCTGGTACCAACGATTTCCAGACGTGGAAAATCTTGTCCTGGACGTACAGGAAAAGCGGTCCTGCTACCAAGCGCTTCAAGGTGCCCAGGTCGTGTATAACCTCGCCGCTGACATGGGCGGCATGGGATTTATCGAAAACAACCGAGCTCTGTGCATGCTCAGCGTTTTGATCAATACCCACCTGCTGGAGGCGGCCCGGGATCTCGGCGTGGAACGGTTCTTCTACGCATCAAGCGCCTGCGTATACAATGCAGACAAACAGCGGGACCCAAACGTCACCGCCCTTAAGGAGACCGATGCCTATCCAGGAATGCCGGAGGATGGTTATGGTTGGGAAAAACTTTTCAGCGAACGTATGTGCCGACATTTCCGCGAGGACTTTGGGGTCGCCACGCGCATCGCTCGTTATCACAACGTCTACGGACCGGAGGGAACGTGGGATGGCGGGCGGGAAAAGGCGCCAGCGGCAATCTGCCGGAAGGTGATTCACGCCAAACAAAGTGGCAAACTCGAAATCGAAATCTGGGGGGATGGAAAACAAACGCGCAGCTTCATGTACATCGACGATTGCCTGAAGGGCACTCAAATGCTGACGGCCAGCGAATTTTTTGAGCCTATTAATATCGGAAGCAGCGAACTGGTCAGCATCAACCAACTCGTGGATCTCGCCGAGTCGATAGGCGACGTAAAACTCAAACGAAACTATAATCTCAACGCGCCCAAGGGTGTGAATGGCCGCAATAGCGACAACACTCTCATTAAAAGCGTGCTCCATTGGGAACCCGCCACACGACTTCGCGACGGCCTGGAAAAGACCTACGCCTGGATTTACGATCAGATCGCGTCAGGCGCAAAAACCAAGTAGGAAGGCGCTCTCTCCTTACGTCATTGTTTTAGAAAAGCCCGGCCTTCGCCGGGCTTTTTTTGCCCAAATCGGTTACCCACTCCGATGCAGCCCACGGACCGCGAGAGCCAGCAACTCGGCATCTTGCAAGGATTCAGCCGTGTTGCGTAACAACAACCAATAGCCGGGCAACCGACTAAACTGCTCCATCCGGCTGCGAAGCCATGCCCGGCCGGGGACGGCGTAGCCCAAGCGCACGACATCCTGCGCCACAATCCACGCGCTTTCGGGATCGTCCAAAGAGGATCCCGCAGCGGCGGAAAAAAGATTGGCGGCTCTCAGCGCCTGATGATGCCCATGCGCAGCCATTCCCTCGAAATAATCCGCCAGTCCAGCCAAGGGGCGCCGGGCAATCGGATTGGCTAAGAGCCGGGTCGCCAACATCCGAACATCGTCCCAACGCTGAGCCCGCAGCAGATGCCCGCCGTAGATCCGCCACACGACTGGCTCGCCCGCTCCCACCTCCAGGTATCGATCCAAATACGCGAGTCCGAGCCCCTCCTCATCCATCTGCCAGAAGCCCCGGGTTACCTCGATCAATTCATGACTGGAGACGGGGGGCATCAGGAAGTTCTGAGCTCGCCGTCGTGCTTCCTCCGGAAGTCTCGAATGGATCAGGCGCCGCCAGAGAGTCGCATGGTCCAACGGAGTTGACGCCCCGGCCGAATCGAGGCGATCGAGCAACCGTGTGGCGCCGGAGATATCCTCTTCACGAAGCGCCCTGTAAAACCCCAGCCGAATTGAGAGCGAATTCGCACACGGCCCATTGACGAGGCCTGTCAACTTCGCTGCCGCCTCTCCCGCCGCGATGTCGCTCCCCCACGATACAACGGCAAGTCGATACAGCTCGCTCTCTGAATCCTCGGTATCAACACAGAGTCGGTGAATGAGTTCCGGGGAAAGAAGCTCATCCCCAAGCCGCACCCGCGCCCTCGCGAGCAGCACGTCGCGCAGTGGACCTGATTCGGACGGGAGAGATTCCAAGAGCGAAACCAGCCGCTGATCGGCTTGAAAATGCTCGAATACGCGAGAAACCAATCGCAGTCGATCGGCCGGCGGGCGGTTGGGTGTGGCCAGCCACCGGGCATGTCCCAGGGCCAGTTCACGCACCGAAGAATCCCGTCGCGGAGCGTGGAGCACATTCGCCAGTAGATGCTCTTCGAAATCGGAATTGCAGGGGTGATGGGCAATTGCCAGACGCCATTGCCAGCGGGCCTTCTCCCACTCGTCGCCCGTTTCCAACTGCAGAGCCACCCGACGGTGCATCGCCGCTTCAACCAGATCTAAAGGCCGCGCCCAGAGCGGTCGACTTTCCGGAGTGGAGAAACGCCAGCAGGGGACCAGTAGCCAATCCACCAGAAGGCTGGCCGCCGTGAGAACAGCCATCAACCAACCCGATTGCTGCCCCCGCGCTCTGTGCTGCCAAGAGAGGCACCCCGCGCGGACATAAATCCACCGACCGAAATGACACCCAATGTCCCGCCTTTCTTGCCCCAATCCCTGCCCCAACCCTTGTCGCAACTTTTCCACATTGTGCTCTGTTTCCATAGCCGGGGAAGAACCGTGAGGCAGCCACCGATTTCACAGTTTGACTCTTTTCACCATGGCGAGGCGGAGCCGCCATTCCCTCAATACCGCCCGAGCCTCTTGCAATTCACGGCATATAAAGCCCCGAGCAGCCATCGGGGTTGAACGACTGAATCGATTGAGCCATCACTTGTGTAGGGCCGTGTGCTCAAGTAATATCGGCGGCGCCATGTCCTGGAAAGTCCTCGTCACTGCCTCGCCTCTCAAGGATCCGGTCGGTATGCGAGCTCGCGAAATGCTCGCGAGCGGGGCATTTCAGATGGTGTATCCACCACGAATGGGTCCGCTTGGCGAGGCGGATCTGCTCCCCTTACTGCAAGGGGTAGACGCGGTTTATGCCAGTGTGGATCAGTATTCTGCCTCGGTGCTCGCGGCGCCTCAATCGGCGAGCTTGAAGATCATATCCCGCTGGGGGGTGGGCTACGATTCAATCGATATTCCGGCGGCGACTCGCGCTGGAATCGTGATCGCGTACACACCTGGACTCTTGAATGAGGCCGTGGCCGACTACGCCTTCGCTCTGTTGTTGGCCGTGGCCCGGCGGGTTCACCAAGGGCATGAATCGATGCGTGCTGGAACGTGGATGCCAACCTGGGGACACGACATTGCCGGAAAAACTCTTGGCATTGTCGGCTGCGGTCGAATCGGCCAGGCCATGGCCCGGCGCGCCAGCGGATTCGGGATGCGCCTGCTGGCGTTCGATCCGACACCGAGCCCGGATGCCAAACGGCTTGGAGTGAGTTTTGTCTCGCTCGATGAGGTATTGGCCGAGTCCGATTTCGTTTCACTCCACGCCGCCCTCACGCCTCAGACCCGGCACCTCATCGGTGAGGCTCAGTTCCGCCGGATGAAACCAAGTGCCTATCTCGTCAACACGTCGCGGGGAGCTGTCGTTGATGAGGTGGCATTGCTTCGGGCTCTGGAAGAGAAGTGGATCGCGGGGGCGGCCATTGACGCGTTCACCACCGAGCCGCTACCGACCGGGCATCCGCTCTCGTCTGCGCCCAATTTGCTGTTGACTCCACACCAAGCCTCCTTCGGGTTTGATACCGGAGCGCGGGTGAGCAATGCGGCGGCTCGAGCGATCGTGGATCTCGAGGCTGGCCGGCGACCGCAATGGGTGGTGAACTCCGAAGTGTTCGATGCACCCTGTCTTCGCGTGAAACTCTCTCAATGAAAACAAATCCTGTTCGTGCAAAACTGAAACGCGGTGAGGCCAGTGTGGGGACGTGGCTCACGCTTGCGGACCCCATGGCAGCTCAGCTCATGAGCGGGACGGGATTTGACTGGCTGACCGTCGAACTCGAACACAGTCCGACCACCTTTGAACACGCCGCGCAGAGTTACGCCGTCATTGCGGCCTCGGGTTGTGTGCCGCTCGTTCGTGTGCCTTGGAATTCCGTTGAGAATATCAAGCGCGTTCTTGACACGGGTGCTTGGGGTATCGTTGTTCCAATGGTGAATTCGCGAGCTGAGGCGGAAGGGGTTGTCCGCGCCGCCCGATACCGACCTCTAGGCCACCGAAGCATCGGAGGACAGCTCCACGCCGCGAATTTCGGGACGGACGCGGCGACCTATTATGCTCAGGCAAACAACGAAGTGCTGGTCGTGGTCATGGCCGAGCATGTGGACGCCGTGGCATCGATCGACGACATCCTCAGCGTGCCCGGAATTGACGTGGTGTTTGTCGGCCCCAACGATCTCCATGCATCGCTGGGCGTTGCCCCTGCCTTTGATAGCAATCTCCCGGAGTTCAATGCGGCGTTGACACGCATCCTCGCCAGCGCACGGGCGCACGGAATTGCTCCCGGAATCCATGTTGCCGACGCGATTCAAGCCCGACGCCGTATCGCTGAAGGATGGCAGTTTATTGCCATTTCCAGTGAGGCGGGCTTCATGCTTCAGCGTGCGACGGAAATCGTTGCCGCATTGGGAATGGGTGAGGGCAAAGCATCGATCAAGTATTAAATCGTGAGAATTGTCATCCTCGACGGCCAAACTCTTAATCCGGGTGATTTAGACTGGACACCGCTGCAAGCGCTTGGCGATTGCGTCATCTTTCCAAGAACTAAACCCAGCGAGGTTGTCGTGCGTGCCGATGGAGCTGAAATCGTCATCACCAACAAGGCCATCATCAGCCGCGAACAGATCCTTGCGCTGCCGGCCTTGCGCTACATCGGCGTCACCGCGACTGGAATCAACATTGTCGATGTCGCCACGGCTGAAGAGCGTGGCATCGTTGTAAGCAACGTGCCGGCCTATGGCACGCGATCGGTTGCCCAGCACACAATGGCGCTACTCTTGGAATTAACCCAACACGCAGGGTTTCACGCCCAGGGAGTACGCGAAGGGCGATGGGTGAGCTCTGCGGACTGGTCTTATTGGGAACACTCGCTGGTGGAGCTGGATGGCCTATCCATTGGAATTGTTGGCCATGGGCGTATCGGAGCGGTGGTGGGTGCCCTCGCAGCGGCATTTGGAATGCGGGTGGTTGCGACCCCGCCCCGTGACGGACGTGCACTGCCCCACTCTGTGACCGCCTTGACCCTGGATGAATTGTTCTCGATCAGTGATGTCGTAAGCTTGCACTGCCCGTTGACGCCTGCCACACGGCATCTTGTCAATGCCTCGCGACTTGCCCGAATGAAGTCGGGTGCGTTTCTCATCAATACCGCCCGCGGACCGCTGGTCGATGAAGCAGCGCTAGCGGAAGCGTTGAACGCGGGCCGACTTGCGGGTGCAGCGCTGGATGTCCTTTCAACCGAGCCGCCCGCGGCGGATAATCCCCTGCTCACCGCGCGTAACTGCATCGTGACACCCCATCTGGCCTGGGCGACCCAGGCAGCGCGAGCGAGGCTTCTGGCTGTGGTCGTCTCCAATCTTCGCGCGTTCCTCGCGGGAACGCCTCAAAATCGAGTCAATGAAAATGCTTCGCGCTGAATATACACCCACCCCGGTGGCGCAGTGCCGGGTGAAGGCCCGGTGGGGAATGCCGGCCCTCTCTGACGTGTGAACATCGAACGTAGCTCTCTGTCCATTTAATAGAAATAAGCCCAATTCCAAACCCTGCCATGAACCGAAGAAACTTCCTAACCACCTCAGCGGTCGCCGCGTCTTCGCTGGCGATACGTTCGACCTCAGCGGCGGAGAATCCCAATGCTCTCCGCCAGAAGCTGCGGGTGAAGCTCGCGATTGCCACCTATTCGTACTGGCATTTTCGCGATCCGAAAGTATCGGTCGAGGCGGTGATCGAGAAGGCGGCGGACCTCGGCGTCGAAGGCGTGGACTTTTTGCATCGGCAGATGGATTTGCCGGAGAAAGAGCCGCTCACCGCCGCGCATCGGGCTTATCTGAGCCGGCTCAAGCGGCACTCATTCGCGTGCGGAGTCGCGCCGGTCTGCTTGTCCACGCATCAAGGTTTCGTCAACCCGGATCCCGCCGTGATCGCCACCAACGTCGAGCACACGAAGAAGTGCATCGAGATTTGCTACGCGCTCGGTATTCCCGCGTTGCGCCTCAATACGGGCCGCTGGGGCACGACGAAGGATTTTGACGAGTTGATGAGAAACCACGGCGAGGAAGCGGTGCTACCCGGCCACACGATTGAAGAAGGATTCAAGTGGTGCATGGACGGCATCCAACAGTGCCTCGCGAAGGCGGAGGAGTGTGGCGTGACGCTGGCGCTCGAAAACCATTGGGGGCTCGCCCGCACCGCCGACGGCTTGCTCCGCATCCTTGATGGGATCAAATCGCCGTGGCTCGGTGCGTTGATGGATACGGGAAATTTTCTCACCGCGCCGTATGTGAACGCCGACTACGAACAACTCGCGCAGATCGCCCCCCGGGCGGTCTTCGTGCAGGCCAAGACCTATCCCGGCGGCGGCGAATGGTACACGCTCAAGATGGATTACGCCCGGATCGCGCGGATGCTGGCCAAGGTGAATTACCGCGGCTACGTGTCGCTCGAAATGGAAGGCAAGGAAGATCCGGACACTGCCGTGCCGAAAAGCATTGTGCTTTTGCGAAAGGCGTTCGCCTGAACTCGGGAAACCTATGCATGAGTGACCCCAATACTTCCCTTGCGCAGCTTCGGATTGATCGAACTCAGCGGGCAGACTCTTCCCCAAGCGGCCAGCGTGCGCTTGTTATCATTGCCGTCATTCTCTTGCTCGGATTCTCCGTTTGGTGGCTGGCACGTCCCATACCTGCTGTGGTTCGAACCACCGAAGCCAGCGCCAGCAGCGCGAGCAGCGCTGCAAGCAGCTCCGGACCACGCACATTGCTGAATGCATCCGGCTACGTCACCCCGCGTCGCGAAGCAACCGTCTCCTCAAAGGTCACCGGGAAGGTCGTCGAGGTTCTCATCGAGGAGGGGATGAAAGTTGACGTCGGACAAGTGCTCGCCCGGATCGACTCGCTGAACGTCGAGTCAAATCTTCGACTGACGGAGGCGCAACTTCAGGCTGCGCGTTTGTCATTGGACGAAACGACGGTGAGAGTCGAGGAAACGGAACGGGAATTCCGACGCAGGACCACCCTGGCCGAGAATCGGATCGCGACTCAAGCGGACCTGGACCGGGCAGAGGCGGACGTCAAATCACTTCGAGCCCGACTCGGTAAGCAACGGGCCGACGTCGTCGTTGCGGAACGCGAAGTAGAGGTTTGGAAGCAGCAAGTAGAGGACACCGTCATTCGAGCACCGTTCGCTGGCGTCGTTACGATCAAGAATGCGCAGCCGGGTGAGATGATCTCCCCCATGTCTGCCGGCGGCGGATTCACGCGAACCGGCATCTGCACCCTTGTTGACATGTCTTCCCTGGAGGTGGAGGTCGACGTCAACGAGAGCTTCATCAACCGCGTCACGGCAGGACAACCCGTGGAGGCGACGCTCGATTCGTATCCGGACTGGAAGATTCCATCAAAAGTCATCGCCATTATCCCAACGGCAGACCGGCAGAAAGCCACGGTCAAGGTTCGAGTGGGCTTCGAGAAACTCGATCCTCGAATTCTCCCGCAGATGGGGGTCAAGGTGGCCTTCCACGGCTCCGGAGAATCCATTTCCACCCAGAGCGCCGACGTCACGGTGCCGCGAAGTGCAGTTCGGCAGGACGGCGGCCGCGACATCGTTTGGGCGGTCCGCGAGGGTCGCGTCGAGCGCCGCGCCGTCACGGTTGGGAGAACCCAAGGCGACGAAACCACCATCACGGCGGGACTTGTATCGGGCGAGAGAGTCGTCGTTCAAGGCGGCGAGAATCTCAAGGACGGCGGGAAGATCACGGAGGCAAAGCAATGAGCAATGGCAAGGATGTGCTGGTCAAAGTAAACAGTGTGGAGAAGGTGTTCCGCCGCGGCTCGGAAGAAATCCGCGTCCTCACCGGGTTAACTCTCGAAGTTCCCAGCGGAGATTTTCTCGCGCTGATGGGACCATCCGGCTCCGGAAAATCGACTCTTCTCAACCTGATTGGCGGCCTTGATCGGCCCACGGGTGGATCCATAACCATCGGCGGAGAGCGCATTGATCAGATGACGGATCGCGCCCTCGCCGCGTGGCGCGCCAGACACATAGGCCTCGTGTTCCAGTTTTACAACTTGCTTCCCGTCCTCACCGCGGAGCGTAACGTGGAGCTGCCACTGCTCCTGACACACCTGTCGAAAACCGAACGCCGCAAGCACGTAGGAACGGCGCTTGGTGTCGTCGGCCTGTCCCATCGCATGAATCATTTTCCGAGGACCCTATCGGGCGGCGAACAACAGCGGGTGGGCATCGCACGCGCCATCGTCACCGATCCAACGATCCTGCTTTGTGACGAACCGACCGGCGACCTGGACCGCAAATCCGGCGACGAAATTCTCTCGCTGTTACAAGCGCTGAACCGCGAGCACGGGAAGACAATCGTCATGGTAACACACGACCCTCACGCCTCCGCGCGGGCAAAACGGACGGTGTACCTGGACAAGGGCCAGCTTTCGGACATGAAATCGGAATAGAGGGATGCCGATGAAATTCTTTCACCTTATCTGGAGCAATCTGAAGCGGAAGAAACTCCGCACAGTGCTCACGGTGCTCTCGATCTTAATCGCCTTTGTGCTTTACGGCTTTCTTTGCGCCATCAGGCTGTCGCTTACGGGCGGAGTCAAGTTGGCGGGTGCGGACCGGCTCGTCGTTCGGCACAAGGTCTCCATCATTCAATTGCTGCCGCAAAGTTACGAGGCGCGGATGGAACGGATCCCCGGCGTGGCCGCCGCGGTGCATCAAACCTGGTTCGGTGGCATCTACAAGGAGCCGAAAAACTTTTTCCCAAACATGCCTGTCGAGCCGGAGAAGTTCATGAAAATGTTCCCGGACTTCGTTCTCCAGCCGGCTGAGAAAGACGCGTGGATCAAAACGCGGACTGGAGCCGTCGTGGGGCGGGCTACCGCGAACCGCTTCGGATGGAAGATCGGGGATCGGGTGCCTCTCACGTCCCCGATCTGGGGCCGTCCGCCGAACCAACCCAACTGGGAATTTGATATCGTGGGCATCTTCGATGGCGCCAAGAAAGGCACGGACACTTCTCAACTCTTTTTCCGCTACGACTACTTCGAAGAAGCCCGCCAGGGAGGCAAAGGACAGGTCGGTTGGTACACGCTGAAGATTCAGGATCCGAATGGCGCTGCTGATCTCGCGAAAAAGATCGACGAAGAATTCGCCAATTCGCCTTTCGAAACCAAAACCGAACCCGAAGGTGCCTTCGCCCAGGCGTTCGCATCACAGATCGGCAACATCGGCGCCATCCTCATCGCCGTTGTCAGCGCCGTCTTCTTTACGATCTTGCTCGTCGCTGGAAACACGATGGCACAAGCCGTGCGCGAACGGACTGGAGAACTCGGCGTGCTCAAAGCAATGGGATTCACGAACGCGCTTGTTTTGGGACTCGTTCTGGCGGAGTCGTGCTTGATTGCCGGAACCGGGGGCATGCTCGGGCTTGGTCTTGCATGGCTGGCAACATCCACGGGCAATCCGCTTCCCGGATTGCTTCGGGTCTTTTACATACCGCTGCACGACCTGGTACTGGGCGCGGCATTGGTCGCAGCATTAGGAATCATCGCAGGTATCTTTCCCGCCCTGAAGGCGATGAGGCTGCAGATCGCGGTGGCGCTCAGGAGGGACGCATGAGGCCGCAGAGTTATCTCAATTCAATTCTATGGCTGCACTGATTCGCTGGATCTCGCAGATCCTTTCCGTCACGGGATTCAACCTCCGCACGCTACCCGTGCGCAAAGGAGCGTCGGCATCCGCGGCAGTGGGCATCGCCGGTGTAGTGGCGGTCTTCGTCGGTGTGCTATCCATCGCCGAAGGGTTTCGAAAAGCCATGATGGCGTCTGGTTCGCCGGACACCGCGATCGTCCTGCGAAGCGGGTCAAACACCGAAATGACCAGCGGATTTAGCCGGGACGAAACACGTCTCATCGCCGACGCTCCAGGACTCGCCCGCTCGGCGGACGGCGCACTCGCCTCAGCCGAGTTATTCGTCATCATCAATCTTCCCAAACGCTCGACAGGGACCGATGCGAACGTGCCACTGCGCGGACTCGATTGGACCGCGTTCGACGTGCGCAAAGATCTCAAGATCGTTCAAGGACGCCGCTTCGAACCCGGGCGCAACGAAATCATTATCGGCGCGGGAGCTGCGCGGGAGTTTGCCGGATTGGACATCGGGAGGAAAATTCGCGTCGGTCGAAACGAATGGGAAGTCGTCGGAACGTTTACCGCAAACGGAGGGATCGCCGAGTCCGAGATCTGGGCGGACGCCACGGTGTTGCAATCCGCGTATCAACGCGGTGCTTCATGGCAGGCCGTCTATGCCAAGCTCGCCTCGCCCGAAGCGTTTCAGGAATTCAAGGATTCACTCACGACCAATCCGAGATTGAATGTCAAAGTGATACGCCAAACGGATTATTACGCCGAACAATCGACACAACTAACCCGGTTGATCGAGACCCTTGGCTATGCAATCGCCGGGCTCATGGGTTTGGGAGCGGTGTTTGGCGCTTTGAATACGATGTACAGCGCGGTCGCAGCGCGAACCCGCGAAATCGCGACCTTGCGTGCCCTCGGGTTTGGAGCCGGACCTGTGGTGTTCTCGCTCTTGATCGAATCGCTCGCGCTCGCGCTTGTCGGAGGTGTCGTGGGGGCGGCAACAGCCTACTTTGCTTTCGATGGTTTTACCACGGCGACAATGAACTGGCAGAGTTTCAGTCAAGTGGCGTTCGCCTTTACTGTCACTCCAAAATTGCTCATCCAAGCGATCCTGTATTCGACAATCATCGGACTGATCGGCGGGCTGTTTCCAGCCATCCGGGCGGCACGTCTGCCAATCTCAGCCGGCTTACGCGAAGTGTGACCTGCCTTCGCCAGAACAGTGGAAGCGACCCCATGGCCGACACCCCGACCTGATCCCCATAGGTCAGCCGCCTCTCAACTGCTTCAGCATACGGTTGTGTATATCTCCAAAGCCCCCATTGCTAAACACACAGATTACATCGCCCGATTTCACGTGGCCCCCAAGATGATCCAGGATCGCCTCCACCGTAGGCAAGTAGGCGGCCGGTTTCCCGGCGAGTTTGAGGTCCTGCATCAACTTTTCCGGATCTAACCTCTCCTCGGGTTTGAGCTGCTCAAGTCGCGCGACGCTCGCGACCAAGACTTGATCCGCGCGCCCGAGGGCGTCGACGAGTTCCCGCTGGAACACATTGCGACGAGTGGTGTTGGAACGGGGTTCAAAGACCGCCCACAACCGGCGGCCGGGGAATCGCACCCGGAGTGCCCGTAGTGTCTCGCGAATGGCTGTCGGATGATGTCCGAAATCATCCACGACGGCCACGCCGTCTGCCTCACCTCGCAGCTCCATTCGGCGGCGCACACTCCGGAACGTGGAAAACCCCTGCTGGATCTGAGAATCGGTGATTCCGCAGTGCCGCGCGCAGGCAGCGACCGCGAGGGCATTGCGAACATTTAGTTCCCCGACCAACGGGATCTCGAAACGCGTCGGAGCAAGTTGAAACTCGGAAGATTCGGTCCGTAGCGCAATGTCCTCTGCCCGAAGGTCATTCCCCAACTCAAGGCCAAAGCGACGGCACGGGCAATGCGTGACGCCGAGCAGCGGGGTGATGTTTCGATCATCCCCGTTGGTTAACAGGAGGCCGTTCCGCGGGATCAGGTTGATGAGACGTCGAAAGCTCGTCTGGATGGCGGCGAGATTCTCGAAGATATCCGCATGGTCGAACTCCAGGTTATTGAGCACAACCACTTCGGGCAGGTAGTGAACGAACTTGCTCCGTTTATCGAAGAATGCGGTGTCGTATTCGTCGCCCTCAATAATGAACCACGGGCTGTCGGTGAACCGGGCTCCCTGTCCGAAGTTGGACGGGATTCCGCCGATCAGATAGGAAGGATTTAACCCTGCGGATTCGAAGACCCAGGTGAGGAGCGACGTGGTCGTCGTCTTTCCATGAGTCCCCGCAACCACCAGGGAACGCTTTCCACGGATGAAATATTCCTTCAACAGTTCGGGCAGCGAACAGTACCGGAGCTTACGTTCGAGGACGGCTTCGATCTCTGGATTGCCCCGTGATAGGGCGTTCCCCACCACGACAAGATTCGGACGGTCGTTCAGATTGGACTCGGCATAGCCGCTCCGAAGTTGGATGCCGCGGGATTCCAGAAACGTGGACATGGGTGGGTACACATTTTGGTCAGAACCCGTGACCACGAAGCCGCGCTCCTGCATTGCTGCCGCCGCATTGGCCATCGCCGAGCCGCAGATACCGATGAAATGAACACTCTCGATGTCGCTGAGCACGGGCACAGTCTGGCGGGCGAATCCGGGCGAAACCAATGAAATTGAGTACAGTTGCAAACTGTGGACTGGCCCTCTCACCCAGGGAGCATATCCTTCTCGGCATTGATGACTCTGCCGAATGTTCCGGCCGCCCTGGATTCCGTATCGCGGATTCCGGAATCGCTTGCCGTGACGCTGGGTTCGCCGGACGCATGGGACTCGCTAGTGCCGGTGCCGGTAGGACCCGAGATTCAAACTCCACGCGATCTGCAGGCGTTCCTTCTTGACTATGCTGTCAGCGTACTGGCGGCCCGTGAATTGCCCCTGATCCGCAATGCGTGGGAACTCGCTTCCATCGGGCATAGCCGCGAACTGATCGCCCTCGATCCGAAAGATACCGACGGTATTCACGACAGTCGGTTCCTGCAGGCAAGCCTTCAGGTGGGGCGTCGTCAGTTGGGAAAACTCCGCCCGCTGCGCGATCACCGCGTGGTCCAACGATATGCCGCCGCAGTCGATTCCGGCGTGGCGGCCGGGCGTCACGAAGTTGTCTTCGGACTCGCCCTCGCTGTGTTCGATCTGCCGTTGCGACAGGGCCTGCTGCACTATTCGGGCCGGACGTTGGCGGGTTTCGCCGGGCGCGTGCCGACTTCCGGACGACTGACCGATGCGGAAAAACAGGCGGTGGTGAATGCCATTCTAGAAAGTGTGCCCGTCCGCGTGAACGCGTTGATTGGGGCAACGTCCCAGCTTGTCGTAACTTAGGAGCCATCGAAACCCCGCCCAACAACGGCCTGATGTCGCCCGTCCTAATTCTTGGCTGCGTTGGCGCCTATTTTGCCCTGCTTCTTGCGGTTGCCGGGTGGGCCGGTCGCGGAGCAACGAACGCCGGCTATTTTCTCGGCGACAAACAATCGCCCTGGTGGCTCATCGCCTTCGGCGTCATCGGCGACACGCTTTCCGGCGTCACATTCATCTCCGTGCCGGGCGACGTGGGCACTCGGAAATTTGCCTACCTTCAGGTGGTGCTCGGGTACGTCCTCGGCTATGCAATCATCGCTACGGTCCTTCTTCCGCTATACTACCGACTTCAACTTACCTCCATTTATAGCTATCTCGGATTCCGGTTCGATACCTGGGTGCAACGGGTCGGCTCGTTCTTCTTTCTTCTGTCACGAATACTCGGTTCGGCCGCCCGATTATACCTGGCCGTTTCTGTCTTCCAGCACTTCGTCTTCGATGGACTCGGTGTGCCGTTTGCCGTCACGGCAGGCATCATTCTGCTGTTGATGCTGGTCTACACATGGCAAGGCGGCATCAAGACCCTCGTATGGACGGATTTACTGCAATCCGGCTTCCTTGTGCTGGGCTTGGTGCTGTCGCTTGTCGCCCTGGGACAGCAGTTGGGGCTCAGTCCGATGGCGTTGACTGAAAGAGTGGCCGCCAGCCCGTTGTCCCAGGTGTTCTTTTGGGATTGGCGAGCGCCCAACCATTTCCTCAAACAATTCCTCAGTGGCGCATTGATCGCCGTGGTGATGACGGGTCTCGATCAAAATTCGATGCAGAAGAACCTCACCTGCCGAACGCTTCGCGAGGCTCAGAAGAATATCTTTGCCTTCGTGCCGGTCCTGGTGCTGGTCAACCTCCTCTTTCTTTCCTTGGGCGCGCTCTTGTTTGAAGTCGCCACTGCTCGAGGCATTCCCATTCCGACCCGGACGGATCTCCTCTTTCCCACGCTGGCGTTGCAACATCTTGGCAGTTTTGCCGCGTTCGTGTTCGTGCTCGGACTGACAGCCGCCACGTTCAACAGCGCGGACTCGGTTCTGACCACTCTCACGACATCGTTTTGTTTCGACTTCCTTGCGTTGGATCGCCGAAGCGATCTCGACGAACGGGGGCGGACTCGGATTCGTCATCGGGTTCACATTGTATTCACCGGGGTCCTGCTGGCGGTCATTCTCGGGTTCTGGGCGTGGAGCCAGGACTCGGTGATTTCGCTGGTGCTTAGAATGGCAGGTTATACGTACGGACCGTTATTGGGTCTATTTGCACTCGGTCTTTTTACCCGCGTGCAAATCGGAGGACCCGGATCCCTCGCTGTCTGCATCGCCGCTCCGTTGCTTTGTGCAATCCTCGATCAAAATTCTAAAGCTTGGTTGAACGGATACGTTTTCAGCCAGGAACTCCTGCTGATAAATGGAATCGTAACCGTTGCCGGTCTACTTCTTTTTTGCCGACGTCCCTCACCGGTGCGCGGTGCTGCCATTTTGTGATCGGGTTATTTCCGTTGACCGGAGCCAATATTTGCCGACCCACAACCGCAAGATATTCATCCCATACGGCTCTTTACCCTGCGACCTCGTGTCGCATGTGAGGACCCCCGTAGGGTCAAAAAACTCAAACCTACCGATATTCAACGATTTACAGGGCGATGAGGAGACTGCTCCCAGGCCGTTGGCTCGGTTAAGTCTCTTCGATGAATTGGAAACGAATGCTGGCGACCCTCTCCGGTTCGGTTGATCAGCAACTCCTCCTGCGCAACGAATACTTAGTGACGGAAAACCGGATTCTCAAGAACCAGATCAAGCGTCGTTTACAGCTCACGGACCCGGAGCGAATCAGCTTGGCCGAGATCGGCCAGCGTCTCGGCAGGAAAGCCCTGGAGGAAGTGGCGCGGATTGTTCGACCTGAAACCATTCTTGGCTGGCACCGCAGGCTTATCGCCAAGAAGTTCGACGGGTCCAAAAAACGCTCACCCGCCGGTCGTCCCAATACGGGCGACGGACCCAAACGTATAGGTCCGACCCCATTGCCGCCCGTCGAAAATAAACCCTCACCGTTCATTGACTACTGGGACGCCGTTGACGCCGCGGTGCTCACGGCGTGCGCGGTCCAGCGGACGCTAGCGGCTTTGTGTGGGAGTCAGGCTGAATCGTTCGCCCTGTGTGGTGTGGAGCCGAAGGAGCGGCCCCTCCCTTTCTTCTGCTTGTTGGGTTGATCGGTGCAGCAGGACGCGGCGTCCTGGCCACGGATTGATCAGGACGCAGTCGCGACCTTTCTCGCTTTCGATTTCAAGAGACCTGACTTCGCCGTCCCGGTAGCTGCTGCTGACCAGAAAGGCTCCCTCGGTTCGGAGATTTCCGAAGCGGGCGACTCGGTTTGTTGGCCAAACAGGGAAGACCCGCATAACGCCGGCATGGGTTTGGAGCAGCATCTCGTTGATGGTGGCGGGCACACCGGAACAGTTTTCAATCCCGCCGCCACCTCCGAAGATAACGAGATTGGGAAAGCCCGAGACGCTGAGTTGCTTGCGCAGTTTTTCAAGGAGATCCAACGGATCATGACCAACCCGGGCGGCTCCCGGAAAGGTGAGGCTGAACCCGTTAAAGTGGCCGATCCATTCCGACTCCGGCCAGCCGTCGACGTCGTCCCGCAAGACCTTCAACAGGGCGGGGTCGGACCCCAGGCCGAGTACGCCGGACGGCCAGACCATGCCCATGAACTCAATGCGGCTATTGTCGCGTTTGGGGCCGATCCTTGACGCCGCAGGCCCCGAATCCGCGCCGCGGATCCGTCGGACTCCGTCCACCATCACGGTGGGAAAATCCCGCATCCGGTTTCGGATGTCCGCCCACTTCGCTTGGCGCTCCCGATTACGCCCGAGCGCCGTGCTGATCTCTGAGATGCCTTGGAACAACATTCGGACCAGTCCCAAGGATAGACAATTGTTCACGTCGCTCCCTCCGTCTCCCACCTCACCGGAGGCATCCCGAGTGATGTGGAACACGCCCTTGTCCTCTTTCAGATAGTCCTCCCAGAACGTGGCCGTCTCAACCAGGAAGGGGTACACTCGTTGGGCGTAGTCCAGGTCATAGGTGTGGCGGAAGCGCATCAGCATATTGACTGCCGCGAAGGCGGCATTGCTCTTCTGTCCGAGAAACATCCGATTTCCCTCACCAGGAATGGAGTGACCGTCCGGCATAAAGGAGGTTTCAAGACCCTTGGGCCCCACCCCAACATCATAGTAGACGCCTCTGGCCTTTAAATAGGTTTGGGCATTCTTCCTCGCCGTGGGGACATACTCGAGGATGGGCGCGTCGTACGGGTCGGACAGCTCTGGATGATTCGAGGAGAAGACTCCCCACCAGGGGGCTTGATGATTGTAATTCAGGTGATAGTCCGCCTGCCACGAAGGACCATCTTGGGTCGTCCAGTTTCCGAACAGGGATGGAGGGAAGCGTGGGTTACGGCTGCAGGAAGCCATGAGGTAGTGCGAGCCATAATAATATCGCTCAATCAAGGGGTCGCCGATGTCCACGAAGGAACGGGACCAAAAGGAGCGCCACCAACTGCGATGGGCGATGCGCAGTGCGTCGACTGACTCAGGCAGCAGGGATGTGATGCGACGTTTTGCCTCCTCCAGAGGTTGAGGAGACTCCTCGCTGGTCACGATGGCAGCAATGAGAGTGACGGGAGCTCCTGGCGCGAGGACAAAACGGTCTGCCGCCCACCCATCGCCCCGGCTCCAGGGAAGTCCCGGAATTCTATGTTGGAACAGGCGCATGGCCACTGCGGCCTCGTTCGTCTGGGTAGAGGGCTTGCGCTCCAGTGCGATTGAGTTGGTAGTGGAGATAAAGCGGCGAGTGGCCCAGTAGCCGTCCGGAAGATTGCCGCTTGCGGTTTCCGCCTCATTCCCGGTCATCGGCCAGAGCGTCACATCCACTCCAACCTGATCGGTGGGCCGATAGGGATCCCTGTCTTTGGGGTCGCCCTCGACCGACAGTTCGATCACGAGAAGATTGGAATTCGCCGGTACCCAGCTCCGAAAATTCACCGTGGCACCCGGGCGCGTAAAAGGAGGGGGATCCTCGACTCTCTGCGTGACCTTCAGCGTATGGACCACCTCAGCTGTTTCGAGAATCTGTTCCACGTGGTAGGTTCCGTTGACCAGCGCGGAGATATTGATATCAATGCCTCCGATCGGGCACGGGTGGGCGTTGGGATAGATCGTCTTGGTCTTCCAGAAATCAGTCTTTGCGATCCAGAAACGGTGTCGTTCCGGCGAAGCGGTGAGAGACACCGGCTTGCGGGTTACATTCGCGCCGCCCGCTTCGCCGAGCCCGAAATACTGATGCCGCTCAATCACCCCGCCGATCGCCACACCGACATCCCCGTTGCCCAGGAGCGGACCGTCAGGGATTTTCCGTGTGGGTATGACGGTGGGGGGGGCCGTGAAAACACCCTTCTGCCGAGAGACGATCTTTAGGGCCTCCGCGGCGACATCCGTCGCTCCCTGGACGTTGTGCATTGCGACGGACAGAACCAGACTCACGCCAAGCCAGCAAAGCAGAAGGCCTCGCTCACGCTGGATGGCCTGCGCGCAGTGATTCCCGTGGCTCCGAGAGATCACAGCGTGTTTCGAAAGGCGATCCATGGGCTGTATGGAAGCAGAGGGTGGCAATGCAGGGAAGCTCCGCTGACCGTAGGTTTCGGCTTTGACCGAAACGTAAGGGCACTGGAGGCGATATGCACTTCTTGCCCTTTACAATGGAGTGCGTTTTAGCAAGCACCTAGAAAGTTGTCGTGTAAACGGCTATGGCGGTATCGGGACAATTCCCTTCCTGCTGGAAGGGCCGCCCGAACCAGTTTTGGAACATGTCGACGCCGGTTCTGCGCGCTAGGCAATATTAAACATAGGGACGAACGCACTTCCGATGCTCGTCCATATGCTTGGCAATGGAGAAACGCTGGTTGACCGGGGCTGCCGGCTAATGGTTGAACAGTTCGGACTACCCAAGAGATTTCTCCGGACGAACAGCGTCCCACCGTCGTTGAATGTGACACGAGCACTTGCGGCTTTTCATACTCTTGGCCAGCGCGCAGCGCCAGCGGCTGATAGCATCATACCGCTCCTGAACAGGCCCGACACCGCGGTAAAGGCCATCGCCGCACTCGTTCTGATCCGCCCCGAACGTAAGGATCAGATTCTCAGTCTGACGAACGTCACACGCATTCGACGATCTTCCCGAGCGGGTCACACGCCGGACCAGTTATTGTCGGTCGCCCTGCTGGCGTTAGGTTCGTTCGGGCCCAAGGCATCGGGCGCAATTCCATTTTTGATCGACAGCCTCTCGTCAACAAACGAGAACGTCAAAGCAGCCGCGGCCGTCGCACTCGTCCGGATTGGCGCTCCGGCGGAGAAAGTCGTCCCTCGCATTGTGGCATCTCTTCCCACAGTGTATCCAGCATTACGGGAACCTCAGCGAGGTGGACCGCAAGCCAAGGAACCTCTGCACATGAATTCCCCACCAATGCAACTGAGTTGGACTCAAAGGAACTTTCTCCGCGACCCAAAGTCGCCGAAGCCAAGGAGGCTCCGAATTACCTGCCCCAGACGCCCCCGAGGAAAACCGAGATGATATTGTGCTCACCCGGTCAACTTCGCAGTCTATTCCAGTAAATCGAGTGCACTAACGTTTGTTTTTTACTTTTAAATTGACAATTAGGCCTCCTAAACAACGTAGGTGACTACGCGCCATGAACACTCAAGTCGAGTTTCGGTCATCGAAGTTCCCGCCTCACGAGGGCGAGGAGGAGCAGATCAATCCGGGCCTTTGGGGTAAGAGGCTTCGCGCTGTGGTTGGAAGCGGACGCCCTCGTGGGCCAGGTCGCTGATATGGCTTAAAGTTTGTCAAGAGGGCGTGGACTCTGAAAGATACTTTTCGGTGCATCTCTTCAATCGCATGAGTTGAGTCGTGGATACAGAACCAGCGTTCAATTACGACGGTGGATCCTGCTGATATGCGTGCGTTGGGTAGCACAAGACCAGGGTGC
>SIBK01000140.1 GCA_009695205.1 Pedosphaera sp.
CGAGCTTGGTGTAACCGCGCGCGGCCTTCTCGACAACATGGAAGTTGGACGCAATCACCTTTTCCTTCACGAAGAACCCGCTGCCCAGCGACACTGGTTGGCCTCGTTCGTCCTCCATCACAAGCAACACGACGGACGGGAAGGTGGCGCTAGCAATCTGCCACGCGTTTTCAGCACCCTTCACGACGAGGGCAAAACCCAAA
This sequence comes from Pedosphaera sp., assembly GCA_009695205.1. Classification (GTDB taxonomy): domain Bacteria; phylum Verrucomicrobiota; class Verrucomicrobiia; order Limisphaerales; family UBA9464; genus SIBK01. The sequence continues at coordinate 204 of SIBK01000140.1, forward strand.
GCTGCGACCACAAATTGATAGGACAATTATTGATAGGACATCGGTGTTTGACGCTCCGGGATTAAGGTGCTGGTCATTGTCTTCTCGTGCAACCATTGCCCGTACGTGATCGGCAGCGAGGAGCGGATGATCCGCTTCGCCAACGACTACGTGCCGCGCGGGGTGCGCCTCATCGCGATCAACTCGAACGAGACGGAAGGGCACCCGACCGACTCGCTGCCGCACATGATCCAGCGGGGGAAGGAGCGGAACTTCCCGTTCCCCTACCTGCGCGACGATTCGCAGGAGGTCGCGCTCGCCTACGGCGCGCTTCGGACGCCGCACTATTACGCGTTCGCGAAGGACGCTGCCGGCGGCGAACCCCACGCTGGAGGTCATCGCGGCTCCTTGTCCGTTGATCGAAGTGTCCAACTGGCCGCCGTCGAACAGCTCGCGAACCGTCACGTCCGCCTGCGTGAAGGAGGTCGTGGCGAACGTGCAAGTGTCACGTGCAAGTGTCAGGGAGTGCAAGTGTCATGCAAGTGTCAATGCATGTGTCAGTTCTCACTTTTTAAAGTACGCGGTGGATTCCATCGGGTTTCCCTTGAGCCGGTTGGACACATTTGTCCAACTGCCCACCGCTAGTCGTTCCATCATCCATTTCAACGTCAGAGTCGTTTCACACCGCAATCCGGGCCTTCCGTTTGTTTCGCTTCGACTCCGAGCAGCCATTGCATGCCTAGCACCCGGTCCCGCAGTCTCGATGAAGAAGGAAAAATGGTTGGAAATCAGTCACTTGGCGTGGATTTGTCACAGAGCTTCCCCTCTTACTTCCATCCCCTCTTAATCACGACCCCCTCGGAACGCCCGGCCAACTGCTCCTCAACCGAGATCGCCCGTGCCTGATAAAAATTCTTGAGAGGAAACGCCGGCCGCTTTGGGTCCATCGGGTTGTCCTTTCCCGGACGCGGTGCCCACTGGTCTGCAACTGCCTGCTCAAACCGTTCGGCTTTTCGGTCCGATTCGTCCAGAACCGCCGCTCGAATGGCCACTGCCAATTCATCCGTCCTTCGAGCGAGCCGTTCTGGACGGAAAACCGTTTCGTGCAGCTCTTTCACCCGCGCCAGATACAAATTCCGAAACGTTTCAACAGCCATCATCCGCTCTAAGAACGGTATTTTCCCGACCCAAGGATGACGGATGCTCGCCTGCTGACGTTGTTCTTCGGTGCCGACGCCGGGAAATTCCCCCCATGAATGATCAAGGTCCCAAGGCAGGAACCCAAACTTGTCAGATCGCGGGTCGATATAGATGGCAAAATTCTGCCCGTTCCATAGGATACCGTCATAGCTCGACATCCAGACCAACGCCGCCAGGAATCTCGCCGTTTCATCGAGATCAAAGAAATCGCCAACCCGGGCTGCAAACTCCTGATCCGTCGATTGAGTGACAAACCGGGCCGTCTCGATTAGCCTCCGCTGCTGCTCCTGTGTGATCTTGGTTTTCGGGTCATAGGCGCGCTGATACGCGGACCAATCATTCCCAAGGTCTTGGAACAGGCCATACGTCACCGGCTTAAAGAGGGCCGTCTTCCGCGAACCAAAGCGTTCTTCGCAAAATTCCTCATCGAGATTCTCGACCATGACATACAAGCCGAGCGGCCGTTTTTCGAATTGGCCCTGGATAGAGAGAAACATACGGACAAACGCCGTGCGGCTCGCGGGCACTCCCGCAAGGCGAAAGGCCTCGTACGACAGGGAATCACTCAGACATGAAGCGTCCGTGCTCAAATTACCGAAATTAAACGTATCTCGACCCGCCAACTCTCTGCCCTTTGTGTATTTGTTGATCCTTACCTTGATTGGCTTCTTCCACTGGTGCAATGCCGAGAGGAAGGTCCCGTTCCCCTTAAACCGTGCGGCGACGTTCGTGATGTGCACGCCACCGAATTCAAAATCTGCCGTAGTATGGTCGAACTCGTAACCCACCACGCCGGCGAGGCCGTTTCGCGAGGCATTCGTGTTGCTGAGAAGGATTGTGCCGTCCGATTTCAAAAACCCCGGCATCCGTGCCAAACGCCGTGGCGCCATTCGTTTCCATGATTCCTCCGAAAACTCGAGGCCTGCGATCCAGATATTTGTCGTCTGAAAAAGTTCCGCCGCCGTTTTCAACCCCACCGCACTCAAACGCGGACCGGGCACGGCGTCCGGCAAAGATTCGCCTGGCTTCCACCCGGGCGGAGGCCACGGTTTCTCTTGTTGATTGGATCGATTGTCAGCGACTACCATTCTCTCAACCAGCCATCCCTGCAGCGGTCCGTGCAGCCAGAGGTAAGTCAGAATCCCCGCGGACATCAGGATGAACAAGAGACTTCCTCCGATCGTCCAAAGAAAAATTTTGAGCCACCGCTTCCACCACTTCCGACGCGCGGGTTTAGCCGGCTCGGCTGAATCATTTTTTGCTGGGGCATCCATAGGACCAACCAACTCTGCTGTTTCAGGATCCAAAATCACCTCCAAATATCACCGGATTCCGGGGTTCATTTCCATCTTCTGAAATCGGTGAGACCCCGCTACAGTCGTCCCATGCAAGTTATCCGTTTGCTCCACACCCGATACCGACTGAACGATCTGGAACGGTCGGTGAAATTCTACAAGGAGATCCTCGGCCTGAAAGAAGTTCGACGGCACAAATCAGCCCGTGGCTCCGAATTGGTCTTTCTTAAGGCGCCCGAAAGTGAGGAGACCATTGAACTCTGTTATTTCCCTTCAAGCGGTCCTGTCCTGGTACAGCCCGACCTCACTCACCTCGCCTTCGAGGTGGCCAGTCTCACGGAGTTTGAGCAACACCTCGCGCGCCATGGGCTAAAATACTCAGACGGGCCGCACATGAGACCAGAGGGTTCGGGTGGATTTGCTTTCATTGACGCACCCGAGGGCTACGAGATCGAGCTCATCCAACGCTCCACGATCGCCCAACACGGCGGCGCAGCCTAACAATTCACCTGAGCCTTACCCGTGGCTATGACTCTCCTCGCCCGCCAGCATCTGTTCACCTTTCCACGTCCCACGCTCCTCATGGGAATTATCAACGTGACCCCGGATTCATTCTCCGATGGCGGACGTCATTCAACCACCGAATCCGCGGTGAATCATGCTCTCCAACTGGCAGCCGACGGCGCTGACATCCTGGACATCGGCGGTGAATCCACTCGCCCTGGAGCAACGCCAGTCAGCGAATCCGAGGAACTCCGGCGTGTGATCCCTGTGATTGAAGCCCTCGCAGGCAACGTCATTCAACCGCTCTCGGTTGACACCCGCAAGGTTGCTGTCGCCCGGACGGCGGTAAACGCGGGGGCATCGATTATTAATGACGTCGAGGCTGGCCGAGCCGATCCTGAAATGGCTCAGGTCGTCGCTCAAACGGGCGCAGGCTATGCGGTCATGCACATGCAAGGAGTACCCGAGACAATGCAGGACAATCCGACGTACCCCGACGTCGTCGCCGCCGTGGATGCCTTTTTTGAGGAGCGTCTCGAGTGGTTGTCGCGCTACGGTGTGCTCCCTGAGCAGGTGGTCCTGGATCCTGGAATTGGTTTTGGAAAAACCGCTGCTCATAATTTGTGTCTCATCACGGGCGTCACCCGATTCTTCCGACACCGCCGTCCTCTGCTCCTTGGTTTATCAAGAAAATCATTTCTCGGTACGATGAGTGGCCGGCCCGTCCACGACCGCCTGGGTGCCGGTCTCGCCTTGACGCTCTGGGCCATCCAGCAGGGTGTACAGATTTTCCGGACCCATGACGTAGCGGCGACGTCGCAGGCAATCTGCGCATGGGAAACGCTTGAACGTCAGCGCTCACTTCAAATTGCTTCAGAAACTGCTTTGACAGAGACCCCTCCTGGCAGGCAGTGAACATCTCGCGATCCGTGTCACTCGAGCTCCTTCATCCGTTTTGGCGGCCAGCGTTGGAAATTGTCATCCTCGCTCTGGGGATTTATTACGCCTTCATCTTCATCCGTGGCACACGCGGTGCTCCGGTTGTCACGGGATTCCTCGGCCTGCTCCTGGCGGCTACGCTCATCACCAAGCTTCTCCAATTGGACGTGCTCACCGCGCTCCTGACGGAATTCTTCGCGTTCCTCCCCTTCGCAGTAGTGGTTATCTTTCAGCCGGAACTCCGCCGTCTTCTCGCTGAATTGGGTAACCTTCCGATCTTTAACAGCACTCGAGAACAACGCGAAAACATCGCCGTGATCATCCAGGCGGTCGACCGCCTGGCACCCGTCAAGATTGGCGCCCTCATTGCCCTGGAGCAACGCATCCAGTTGAGCGATGTCGTCGAGGCTGGTCTGCCAGTGGATTGCGAGGCCACCCCTGAGATGTTGGAAACAATCTTTTTCCCGAACAACGCCATTCACGACGGTGGTGTGATTATCAAAGGCGACCGCATCCTCCGCGCCGCGTGCATGTTTCCACTCTCACAAAAGCCCAATCTCCCAAAATCTCTCGGCACTCGCCACCGGGCAGCTCTCGGTCTGAGCGAGGAAACCGATGCTGTCGTCATTGTGGTTTCGGAAGAGACCGGCGCGATTTCGTATGCGTGGAAGGGGGAACTCAAACGGGGGATCCGGATCGAAGAACTCCAGTCTGCTCTCACTCAACTGCTCGTCCGCAATGTCCAGCCTCGGGGGATTTGGGACTGGCTCCGCCACTTCGCCAACGTCATCCGAACACCCGCAGGATCCCGGGCCTCGAAAGAGGAGATTTAATATGGCCTGGCGCGATCTCGTTCAACACAATTTTTGGTGGAAACTGACGGCCATCGTCCTCGCGTCACTCATCTGGTTGACGGTCGACAAGGGGGAACGCGGCCGGAATGCAGATAAATTCGGCGACGCCACCCGCCGGTTCGAGCGTGTCCCCGTCCAGATCCTCACGGAACCCGGATTCGCCAACAGTATCTCGATCACTCCAAAGACAGTCAGTTTTGTCGCCCGAGGCCAGTCCGGCGTGCTAGAACTCTTGTCGACTGACGATTTTACCGTTTACGCACGCATCAATGGCAGATTCGACAAGACCAACGGGCGAAGTCCCGTGCGGGTCAATACGCCCGATGGCGTGCACGTGGAGGAAATTCTCCCCTCAGAAATCACCTTTGAGAAGAGCATCGAATTAGGGCCCAAACCGCATTTTGGCAACTGACCCCCGGGGAATTCCGGGGTTAAGCGGCCGAGGATTTTCCTCGCGCGTGCTATATTCCTGTTGCCTCTAAGGCAGCCCTCACGGCTCACTTTCAATAATGTCGCAAACGAAACGGATCTTTGGGACCGATGGAGTCCGAGGTCGGGCAAACATCGAACCAGTCACCGCCGAAACCGCTCTGAAACTCGGCCGAGCGGCCGCCCATGTTTTCCGAAGCCTCACGGCTGGAGCTCGGGGACGTGCTCGCCATCGAATCGTGATCGGCAAGGACACCCGGCTCTCGGGCTACATGCTGGAAAATGCCATTTCTTCCGGAGTTCTTTCCATGGGGGTGGATGTCATCCTAATTGGTCCGCTGCCCACGCCAGGCGTCGCCTACGTGACCCGAAGCCTGCGGGCCGACGCGGGCATTGTGATCACCGCCTCCCACAACCCCTATGACGACAATGGCATTAAATTCTTTCGCGCAGATGGCTACAAGCTCGATGAAGTAATCGAACGCCAGATCGAACATCTTGTGTTCAGTGGCGAAATCGAATCGGTACGTCCGACGGCAGATCTGATTGGCAAGGCAAATCGAATAGAGGACGCCCTCGGGCGCTATGTAGAGCAAGCGAAATCCTCGTTTCCAAGAGGATGGACGCTCGAAGGCATGCGAGTTGTGGCCGATTGCGGCAATGGCGCCGCCTACAAATCAACTCCAACTGTCCTGCGCGAGCTCGGCGCCGAAGTCATTGCGCTCGCAATCGAGCCCAATGGGACAAATATCAATCGCGACTCCGGCTCCATGCACCCGGAGGCCCTCTGCCAAAAGGTTCGAGACAATCAGGCCCATCTCGGCATCGCCCACGATGGCGATGCGGACCGCGTCCTCCTCTGTGATGAAATGGGCAACTTGGTCGACGGAGACGACATCATGGCCATCGCGGCGTTACAGATGTTGGCCGATGGCACGCTTCGCAAGAAGACATTGGTTGCGACGGTGATGAGCAATGCCGGACTCGACGCAGCGGTCCAGGCTGCCGGGGGCCATGTGGTACGCACTCCGGTCGGGGACAAATACGTGATTGATCACATGTTAGCTGAAGACCTCAATCTTGGCGGGGAGCAGAGCGGTCACATGATCTTCCGCGATTTCTCCAGCACGGGTGACGGTCTCGTTGCGGCGCTGCAGATTCTCAGTGCGATGAAACAGCGGGACCAGCCGTTGTCCCGTCTTGCCCGTTGCTGGACGCGGTATCCGCAATTGGTTCGCAATGTTGATGTCCGGGAGAAGAGACCCTTCGAGAAGCTCAACGACGTCTTGGAACTGGTAAAACGGGCGGAGGCAGTGGTGAGTCCCCATGGCGGACGGGTGCTGCTTCGATATTCCGGCACCGAACCCAAGGCCCGCCTGTTGATCGAAGGCCCAGATCCGGCAGTTTTGGAACATTGGAGTCATCAAATCTGCGATGCCATTCGAAGACAGGTCGGCCATCACGGATCAGTACCCTGACAAGGGATTGCAGAAGATCATTTGACAGGAACGTCGTCGCCGGAGATTGGATCGGCCAGAACACTGTCAGACGTGCGTCGCCGAAAAATTCCTTTGCCCCAGTCATCGAAAATCGAATAACTGACGGGTGTCACCAGGAGCGTCAGCAAGAGACACAGCATCTGGCCTCCGATGATGACTTTGGCCATGGAGGCACGGCCGGCGGCGCCCGGTCCCACCCCAAGCGCGATTGGAATCATCGAAACCACCAGGAGCATAGTGGTCATCAGGATCGGGCGCAGGCGTACGCGGTTCGCGAGTAAGATCGCCTCTTCCCGCTCCATTCCACGGCGACGCAGTGTATTGGTATAGTCGATCTGCAGAATGCCGTTCTTTGTTACAATGCCCACGAGCATGAAAAGTCCAAAAATTGCGTAAATGTTCAACTGTTCGTGCAGGAGGATCATCCACCCGAGTGCGAATGGAAGAGCCAACGGAACGGCGAGAAGTATGGAGATTGGATACACGAAATGCTCGAACTGGGCTGCCAGCACCATGTACATGAAAACGAGTGCGATGAGGAATGCGAAGGTGAAATTTCGCAGCGTTTCCTGCAACTGACGGGCGCGGCCGATAAAGGCCACCTTGTAATCGGGGGCAGGTTAATTCCCGCGACAATCCGTTCAACCTCCGCCACAGCCTCTCTGAGCGAATAGGTTCCGAGATTGGCGATGATCTTCACCTGGCGTTGCCGCTGGAAGCGGTCAATTTGATTCGGACCACGCGCCTCTTCGAACCGCACAAAATTGCCCAACTGCACCAACTCAGCCCGACCGCCCGGTGTGGTCGGCCGTGAACGCAAGTAAACCTGCTGCAGCGCTTCCGCCGTCGAACGATCTGGCTGCTCCGCCCTAAGCCACACGTCATATTGATCGTCGTTCTCCTTATATGTACCCACGATTTTCCCGCCCACCAGGGTCTGTAAGGACACCGCTATCTCTTCTATCCTCAGGCCAAACTGACTGGCTTTGTCGCGATCGATCCGGACCTGCAACTCCGGTTTCCGACTGGCCAGCGTGGTGTCGACGTCCACCACGCCCAGATTATCCCTTAATATTTCGACAATCCGGTCGGAGTACACGCCCAGGCGGTTTAGATCCGGTCCAACGAGGTTAAAAGCGAGGTCCGAATTCCGACCACCGCCGCCGAAGGGCGAAATCATCTGCACGCTGCTCCGGATATCCGGGTAGGCCGCCAGTGCTTTCCGCGCTTTGCCCATGGCTTCCAACTGTCCCCAAGTTCGGCTCTTCCCCGTCCACTGATCCCAGCGCCCGCCCAATTCGGGAAGCCGACAGTAGAGACTAGCAACGGTTACGTCCCCCCTCCCCTTTTCCGCTACGGCCACTGCTTGGGCCGATTGTAACCAGGATATCGGTAAAAGCGGGCCTGCCATTGAACTGGATTGCATGCAGATCCCTCTCGACGGTCGCAACGATGGCGGCGGATCGCTCCAGACTCGTCCCTTCCGGCAAGGTCATCGCGATTTCAAACTCACTGGAGTCATCCTGCGGCATGAAGGTGAAGCGGCTGGCTTTCAACATCGGCCAAACCGAGACCACGAACCCCGCGCAGATCGTCATCACCAACCACCGGTGCCGCAAGCTCCAGAGAAGCAACGTTCCATACCACTCTCCCAACAACCGCATCAGCCGGCCGCCGTGCGCTTTCTTCTCCCGCAACCGGGCGTCAGTCGTGTGCCGCAGAAATCGCGACGCCAGCATCGGTGTCAGCGTAAGACTGACGAACAGCGATACCATAATGGCAAACGCCACGGTCATGCCGTAGCTGCTGAAAAACATCCCCGTCCGTCCCTTCATGAATGCCAGGGGCAGAAAGATGACGACCAGCGATAACGTGGTCGCCATGACCGCCAGGGCAATCTCTCGCGTGCCGGCAATCGCTGCATCCACTGCGCTCAGCCCCTTTTCTTCCATGATTCGATGCACATTTTCGAGCACGACGATCGCATCATCGATCACCACGCCTACGGCAAAGGTCAGTCCGAGCATGGTTGAGTTGTTGAGAGAAAATCTCATGACCTTCATCAGCGTGAAGGTCGCCACTAACGACGCTGGAATCGAGATGCTGGCGATGACCGTGCCCCGCCAGTCATGCATGAACAGGAACACCGTCAAAGCGACAAGCACCATTCCCAGGAGCATGTGGAATGAGACCTCATGAAGATTGCGTCGAATGAATCGGGATTGATCACGAATCACCGTCACCTGGAAGTCAGCAGGTAGGGAGGCCTGCAATTCCGCGAGCCGGGCTTTGACTCTATCAATCAGTTTCACCGAATTCGAACCGCTCTGCTTGCGAACCACCAGCGTTACCGTGTTCGTCCCGTTGAGCCTCGCCAGGCCGCGGAGCTCTTCAATCCCGTCCGTTACCGTCGCGACCCGGGAAAGATAGATGGGCTGGCCGCCGACATTGGCGATAATGATTCGCGAGAAATCCGGACGACCTCCATCCGTCCCAGCGTGCGAAGAACCAGTTCCCGCTGCCCCTGCTCGACGCGGCCACCAGGAACCTCTATATTCTGGAGAGCAAGCGCTGTGCGGACGTCTTCAACCGTAAGCCCAAGAGCCCGGAGACGATCAGTGTCGACGTTGACCTGGACCGCGCGGGTCCGCGCTCCCACCAAACTGATTGCTCCGACGTCCTGCACCGTTTCCAGGTTCTGCTTCAGTTGCTTGTCGGCGACATAGGTAATCTCCTTGAGGTCCCGCGGAGCACTGACCGCCAGTGTCAGGACCGGCGTTGCATCGACTTCAAACTTGTCGATGATGGGTGGATCCGTACCGGGGGGCAACCGGGTGAGCACGCTGTTCACCTTGTCACGAACATCCTGCGCCGCCGCGTCGCGATTGCGTTCATTGACGAAGACGATATTGATTATGGAGATCCCCTCACGGCTTATGGATCCCAACTCATCGACGCCCTGGACCGTGTTAATAATCTCCTCAAAAGGGCGAGTCACGCTCGTCTCCACTTCCGCGGGTGAGCCGCCTCTCAACGAGGTGGCCACCGAGACGATCGGGAGTTCGACGTTGGGCAATTGATCGACTCCAAGTTGTTGAAAACAAAACCAACCGATCACCACTAACAGGAGGTTGATCATCGTGGCAAACACGGGCCGGCGGATGCATAGTTCCGCCAATCCAACCCCGGGAGCCGCGTGTTTTTCGCCGGCATGGCCTCCGGTACTCACCGTGTCTCCCCCTCGCCGATTCCGACAGGGGTGGCGGTCGAACGATGACTGCGGCTCCCTCCCGGAGTTTGCTCTGACCGGAGGTCACCATGCTTTCCCCGGCCGTAACGCCCTGCAAGACCTCCTGCCGCCCCTGGTGAATCGGTCCCAGTTTGATTTCCCGTGTCCGGACAACATCTTTTTCCACGACGTACACCCTCGCGATACCGGACGAAACCTGGACAGCCTCAATCGGGACCTGGATAGATAAGACTTCACTTTCCAGGACCAATTCGCCCCGGGCAAACGAACTCGCCTTTAGGAGACGCTCCGAATTCGAAACCAGAGCTCCGAAGGAAAAGGCCCGTGTGCTCAAATTTACCTGCGGAGATATCAGGAACACATTTCCTTCAAAAACTCGGTCCGGATACGCATCCACAGTGAACCGCACGAGCTGCCCTTTTTGGACCTGACTCGCAAAACTTTCCGGCGCCTGGACAATGAACTTGAGGACAGAATCGTTGACAACCCGATATAAGGGAGTGCCGGCCTTGACATAATCCCCGGCAGTCCCGACGCGATCGGCAATCGCTCCGTCAAAGGGTGCCCGCACCCTGGAATGGGCGAGGTTAAGGCGGGCCACCTCTAGCAGCCTGTCGGACTTGGGTCATCACGAAATTGATTCCGGCGGCAATAGAGGCCCTGACGCACCGTGGTGGCGAAGAGGATTGGCGGCCGGAAGTCCAT
>SIBK01000141.1 GCA_009695205.1 Pedosphaera sp.
GAACAACAAGATTCAAAGCCTGGTGAAAAAAGCCTATGGGTATCGTAACCCGGAACGATTCAAGACCGACATCTTCTTCCATCTCGGCGGCCTCAACCTCTACCCCGTTCCCCAATGAAAATCCCAACGCTAAACTTCCAAGAACCGATAAACCTAGCGCAATTGCACTTTTCTCTCTCCGTTTTCCGCCAGGCTATGATCGATCCGGGCTAGAGGCGCCGGACACCGGAGAGAATGTGCCATTCACCTTGTCTGCCTTCTCCAGCACGGCGGCCGGATCGGTCCACGTCAGCGTGATGGTGCTGCCGGAAGCCTGCCAGTTCATCTTTAGTTCCGCCCCACCCCCGCTCCCGAAAACCAAAGAGCCCCAGTTTTTTGTGTGGAACAGGGCGAGCATGTCATTATTGCAGGGCACATCCGTGCTTTGAGCCCAGGTCGCCCAGGAAATGTTGCCGCCACCCTTCCCAACGTCCTCATCCGTGTCGACATCCCGCCAGAAGAGCTCAAAGCCCATCGAGTGGTCAGGCGTGAACCCGTCGAACTTGCCGAACGGTATGCGCATCTCAACCACGTACCCGGCATAGATGGTTCCAGGGTTGGCGATGATCTCCGGATTCTTGGCGCCAGCCGCCCGGAGATCCTTGTAGACCCTGGCCGCTATGTCCTTCCCGCCGGCGGCGGCGTTTCCAGCGTCCAACGCGTCACGATAGATGCCGCCCGGTCCACCTTTTTCCGCTGGGGCCACCCCGACAAAATAAGGGTTGCCTGCCCGTTCGATGGTCTGACGCACGCCATAGACGTCCGCCGCCGAACCGGCCGGTTTGAACGTGCTGTTCAAGCCCACGGTCATCTGAAAATCATCCAGGTTCGGCGTCTCGGGATCGAAGTTGGGAAACAATAGACCGGATGCGCAATCAGTGCTGTCCCCTCGGGCATCGATGAAAATCTCGAACCCGTCATTAAGGAAGCCGGAGTTGCCGTACTGCGATGCGTCGCGCTCATCTCGATAAACATCATCAATCTGTACTGCCAGCAAGTAGAGGAACTTCGTGTCGTAGGCAAAGTAGACGGACGAGCCGAAATCCGACGGTCCGTCTTGGAAGCCCTCCGTCGTGGTCCCGTTGAACAGACCGACCCGGTCCCTCTCAAAGACGATGTGGTCTCCCTCCGCCGTGGTCGAAGCCGAGTTCTGGCCTTCCGGGAACAACGGCTGCCGGGCCACCTTGGTGAAGCTTGCCAGCGGCCAGTCGGAAAGATTCGCATCGACGACGATCGGCGTTGTGATTTTCAACGGCGCGATCTTGCCCTTTGGCCCACCTCCCGAGTGTGGCAGAGTCAGCGGATTGTCCTTGGCAAAGACGAGTTCGCCCCAGTTGGCCGTGTTGAACAAACTGATCTTCGGATCGGTGCAGGGCACATCGGTGCTCTGAGCCCAGGTCGCCCAACTGATATCGCCGCCGCCTGCCCCCGCGTCCTTGCCCTCAGGGTCAGCCGCAATGGCATCCACATCCCGCCAAAAAAGCTCGAAACCCATGTTGTGGTCGGGAGTGAATCCTTCAAAATGGCCGAACGGGATGCGCATCTCGATGGTGTAGCCCGGATATTTGGTGCCGGGATTGGCCAGAATTTCCGGATTACGCGCTCCCGCCGCGCGGAGGTCAGCATACTTCCTGGCCGCGATGTCCCGCGCGCCCAGCTTGTTGAAAACCGTCAGCACGTCGCGGAAGGTGCCGCTGCAACCCTTCTCCGCGCCGACAAAGTCCGCGTTGCCACCTCGCTCGATCGACTGATGAGCCCCCAGTTCGTCCGCCGCCGCGTTTTGTGGCAGAAAATTGGCATTCAACGCAACAGTCAACTGGAAATCATCCGTGTTGGGCGCGGTTGGGTCCACAGTGGGGAAGGCAATGTCCGAGATGCAATCCGTAATGTCCCCCTTGGCGTCGATGAAAAACTCGAAGCCATCGTTGAAAAAGCCCGACGCTCCAGCCGGTGTCGTGCCATCGCTGCACATGCTGGTGTCTCGATCGTCCCGTAACTTGTCATCAATGCAGACCGCGAGCATGTATAGAAATCCCGAATCGTAGGCGAAATAGATGGTGGATCCAAAGTCCGTCGGCCCTGCCTGCCAGGCTTCCTCCGTGGTGCCGTTGAAGCGCCCGATGCGCGTGCGATCGAACACAATGTGTTCGCCCTGGGCCGACGTCGAAGTCGAGTTCTGTCCCTCCGGGAAGAGCGGTTGTTGCGCGACCGTCGTGAATTTGTTCAATGGCCAGTCGGATATATCGCCGTCAACCTTGATGCTGGTGCCCCCCAAAGGACGGACCAAAATCTTCCCCTTGGGACCAGCCCAAGCCGAATGGATCATGAGGCTAAACATCGCTCCGAGGAGGGTCGCGATGACGGCCAATCGGAATGGTCGCCCGATAGTTTGGGTTTTTTTCTGTTTCATGCTGAGTGTATATGGTTGTGGTTACGAATAAAACTCACCTCTTGGGATGCGACTTGCCGACCCAATCACGATGCTCTTGAGGGAGTTTTTATTCCAGTTCAGTTGCTGCGGGTGAAAAATAATGCTTGGTACTCGCCGATGGAAGCGTAAAGTTAAATAGGGCTATCCAATTGACTCTTGTGGCCTGCAAATTGCCCCAACCGGTGGGGTGTTTAAGGGCAAACTGGCTACCAGCCGTTGCGTCACAAGAGTCAAGTGCATAGGCCTAAAATTAAAATTAATAAGATCACCCCCGATTAACCCGACGCAAAAGCAATTCACCCTGAACCGCACAGCGGGCAAAAACAAATTCTTATGGGCTTGATTCTGAATCCCGCGGAGAGAAAAAGAAATTCGAGCAAACCCCTTGTACCTGCCTCGCAGAACAACGCATTGCCCAGGGGGTTCACCCTGATCGAACTGTTAGTCGTTATTGCCATTGTTGCCATCCTGGCCAGCTTGCTTTTGCCCGCACTGGGGCGCGCAAAAGCCACCGCCCAAAGAGTCAAGTGTGTAAGCAATAACAAACAAATCCTGTTGTGCTTCCAGATGTATGCCGATGACAACTTTGATTTCTATCCCCTCTGCGCCGACTGGCAGGCTTCCGGCGGCAAGGATGGGAAGTATGATATTTTCGTGGCGATGACCAACCGTCCTTTGTACCGCTACCAGGGTTCTCCGGAGATTTTCCGTTGCCCGGCTGACAAGGGGGACATTTTTCGGGAGACAGCCATCAAGGACTACAAGACCACCAATTGCTACCTCCAATACGGGAACAGCTATCTTATGGACTGGGCAGTTGATTATGGACGCATTCGTCGTGTGACCGGCAATCTCTACGCCACGAGGAATACCGACCAAGGGACTTCAATCAAAACGACGGAGATAGCGTTCAGCCCGGCCAACAAGATTGTCCAGGGCGATTGGAATTGGCCCATCAATCGCGGCGTCCAGGATCGAAAGAGCCAATGGCATAATTACAAAGGCAAGAGTTTGTCCGTCATGAGTTTTGGCGACGGTCACGCGGAGGCGTACAAGTTTCCTACCACGCGAGCAGAATCCGATCCGTGGTGGTCCGCGAAACCAAACCCCACGAATGCGTGGTGGTAAGTTCTAAACGGGTCATAAACGGGTCACCCATTAGCGGGAGCGGTCAAGAGGAAAAAAAGATTTCCGTCAGCCAGCCTTTCTTTTCTTAAAGGCTGTCTTTGCCTTTTCGGGCGGTGTCGGGCGGCGTCCAAGGTGCAATTCGTTCCTGTCATTTCGGTCGTTGATTCGGATGCAGTCCTTCCACTGGGAAGGTGATCCGTTCAGTCACCCATCTGGTTCCAGCGTGGCACGTCCGGTCTGGGTGACAGACCAGTCTGCCGTCGGCGGACTTTCGTCCATCCACAGCGCACGCCGTCCTCCCGGCCTGCCGGGAGCCAGAAAACATTCAGTGCCAAACCGGGTTCATTCAGTAGGTAATGACTTGGGGCTCGCGCCGCCTTGCGGCCGCGCGTCCAACCTGTCGCAGACTCCCGGCTTGGTCGAATCACCATAAAACTTTTCCTTGTGCCGTTCCCGCCGCGGCGGGCTTGGGGCTGGGGGAGACCAGCCGCGCCCATTCAGTTCTGTTGGCTCGGTGGTCCAGACCCCTTCGCTGGTTCACGACCGGTCTCCCCTAAATCACTTTTCCTGGCTTGCCCGAAGACACGCGCGGCGTCGTAAGGCACGTCCTCGGCCATCACGTGCCACGCGGCCTTGGCCAGCTTGCAGGCCAGCGACTTGGTGGCGATGATCGGATTGGTTTGTTGTTTCTTGCGGTCATAGAAGCGACGGCACTGATCATCGTAGCGGCAGGCGAAGTGCGCCGCTTCCACGAAGGCCCAGGCCAGATATTTGTTGCCGCACTTGCGGTTGTTCTCGCCTTTCTTCTTCCCGTTGCTCGTGCGCAGACTTTTGACGCAACGGCTGTAGCTGGCGAAGTTCCCGGCGTCGGCGAAGCGGTTGGCTTCGCCCGTTTCCAGCGCGATGGTCAGACCGAGGATCTTCCCAATACCCGGCATTTCCTGCAGGCGCTGGTAGGTCTTCCATTTCCCGGCGACGCCCATGAGGTGTCGTTCCAACTTCGTGATCGCGGCGGTGAGGTGGCCCACCAGTTCGATCTCGGTGCCGCTCAGGAGTTGGTCGGCGGGGGCGGCGAAGCGGGCTTGGGCTTCCTCGACCTTCATGGATTTGACGCGGGCCAACGACACGCGCTGGCCGAGGGTACGTTCGTTGAGGCTTTTGAAACTCAAGATCAGCATGGTGCGCTGGCGCACCAGCAGCAGCCGGCGGCGTAGGAGATCGCGTACGGGGCGAGTTTTGCGGTCATGGATATGGCCGGTGGGCAGGAGCTTCAGGCGCAGGAGTTCGGCGAGAAAGTAGGCATCGGAGACGTCGTCGGTGTATTTCATCCCACTGTAGGGCTGCATCCCGGCGGGGTTGGCGAGGACGACGTGATAGCCGTGATCCTGGAGGCCGTCCACCAGCCAATACCAGTTGAAGGTGGATTCGACGGCGACGGTGGCGATGCGCTCTTTGTAAGGTTCCAACAGTTTCAAAATGGACGCCAGGTCGCAGGGCAGTTTCTTGTGGACCAGGCGCTGGCCGCTTTCGTCCATGAGGCCGCAGAGGGCGTTGTTGCTGTGCAGGTCAATTCCGACCATAATCTTCATTGTGGTTCTCCGGTGGTTGAGGGTTTGTGTTTGAGTTTGTTGACACACCTCAAACTACTCGCCCGACTGCCGGATAACCACGTTTCGCTCAAATGCCAGCTCACGCTTAATGCTCTACAGTTCTTATGAACAGTTACTTTCTGTTTTCCTGCCACCTCTTGTACAGGACTGTTTATGTTGGTTGCACTGCCTAACTGCCAAAACTACTCAATCATAAGAACTGACCCGAATGGCGCTTAGTTAAGACGTATAACTCACGAGGCCAAAGACTTGCATGACTGCTACTACCTGGTTGTCGCCAGAACGGGTTTCGCGACAGACCGGTGTTTATTGGCTTTTGGCAAAAACTGTTTTCGGAACCAGATATGCCAGTGGCAAAGTACAGGCAAAAACCCCAATGAAATGTGGGCAATTCCTTATCTAAGCGCCATTCAGAACTGACCCGTTTATGACCCGTTTAGGATTTCCGCGCGAACACCGAGAAGCAAGATGCCGTCGTTCGCCGCCTCGAAATCATCGGCGAAGCGACCGCGCATCGCAGTGAAACCACCCGGCAGGCCATCCCCGAACTGCCCTTCCGCAGGATGCGCGGGATGCGAAACATTGTAGCACACGACTAGGCGAACGTGGATTTGAAGATCGTGTGGGACGTTGCCACCGTTCATGTGCCCGAAGTCTGCGCGGTGCTGGAGAAGTTCTTCGCCTCACAGCCGCCCGGCACCACCGGCGGTGAACCACCCACAGCAAACTAACGCGGTCACTTGGCCGCGTAGTCCGCCAAAGCGTGGAATTCGCAACGGATCGCAGTGTGCAACTGCCGCTCTCGGACAACGCCAAACTCTCTCACCTGCGCCGTCTGTAAGCAAAACGTCAGCGTAACGCCTGTTTTCCAACCGGCGCGTTGCCGACTCGAAAGTCGGTGTTACGGGGGCGTCCGAATCTTCGCCAGGTTTTGGCGTGCGCCGGCAGTGCGAAGCAACGACGGCGCTTTCCCTTCGCCAATTCTCGACTTGCCAAGCCAATGAGGCGTTCGCAGCCAAAGCGGCGTGGCGTTTCACTTCCCGCCGCACTCCACGACGCTATCGCGCTTACCAAGCCCCTCGAAACTTCCGTCAAGTTTTGGAGTGCGCCCGCTCCTGCGGCGCTTTTCCCGGTCACGGTTACGAACACGCCCACCGTCACCACGAACGAGCGCAGCGTGCAACTGCCGCTCACGGGCAACGCCAAATTCTTCCGCCTGCGCAGGCTGTGAAGGGAATGCCAGCTTTCCAAGCCACGTTGTCCGGTCTACTGCCAACCAAGCGCACGAGATCGGACTGGATTGGGCAGGGAATGTGTTCTACTCTGATCGCGATTTGAAACCGTATGCTCACGGACTACATTGAGGCGGCCCTGCGCCAGGCAAAGTATGAGTTGATGGAGAACGGAAAGTTCTTCGCGCGCGTTCCCTCCTGCCGGGGCGTCTGGGCCGAAGGGGACAGCCTGGAGGAGTGCAGGGAGGAACTGCAAAGCACGCTGGAGGACTGGCTGTTGCTGGGCCTGCAACTTGGGCACAAACTGCCGGTGATTAACGGAATCAATCTCAATCGGAAGGCTTCGACTCGAGAACCGGCGTATGCCAAAGCCCATTAAGCGCAGCGAGCTGATCTGACGGCTGCGTCGTTTTGGGTGGGAAGGGCCGTTTCAAAAAGGGAAGCATCCGTTCATGGTCCAAGCCGGTGTGCGCTTGACACTCCCCAATCTGCATCGCGGAGATATTGATTGGTCCCTGACCAAGCGCATTCTCGGACAGGCGGGGATTTCACCGGAGGATTGGAAACGGGATTGAGCCTCGTTGGCTGTCGAAACAGAGGGCATGATTGCGATCGCCGTGGATGCTGCCCACGCCGTCTTCATTTCGTGGGATGCGGGTTGGCAACAGTACCGCCGAGAGCGCGACGGAGCCCAGCGTGCAACCGCCCCTCACCGGCGCCGCCAGATTCTCCCGCCTGCGCCTCCCGTGAACAAGACGCCAGCGTAACGCCGGTTTTCCAACCGATCAGTTGCAGACTCGAAAGTCGGTGTTGCCGGGCGCTTCCGAAACTCTGCCAGGTTTTGGAGTGCGCCGGCAGAGCGAAGCAACGACGGCGCTTTCCCTTCGCCAACCCTCGACTTGCCAGACCAATGAGGCGTTCGCAGCCAAAGCGGCGTGGCGTTGCGCTTCCCGCCGCACTCCAAGACGCTGTCGCGGCCACCCCAGCTCACTAATTTCCGCTAGGTCTTGGAGTGCGTCCGCCCCTGCGGCGCTATTCTGCGTCGCTGCCGCGAATTCGTCTGCCCGCGGCAGCCGCCGGAGGAGCACTTCTCGGCTTGAAGCCGTTGCTGCTGGCGGATAGCGTTTGATCATGTCGAAACGCAGGGAAACGCCCAAGCTCGCTGAACTGGGAGCTCTATTTCGGACGTTTTGCCAGAAGCACCGCATCCGGCGGCTCGACGTTTTCGGATCCGTGGCGCCGGGACAGATGACGGCCGTGAGTGACTTGGACCTGCTGGTAACGCCTGACGAAATCAACCCGCCCTCCACCACCGAGTTGCTTGAGATGACCGGGGAGGCCGAGGAACTGGCGGGCACCCCGGTGGACTTTGTCCTGCGCCCGTCCCTGGAAAAGTCCGCCAACCGCTTTGCCCGCGAGCATATTCTGGCCACCGCCGTCTGCGTGCATGGAAGCTGACCAAATCGGACGGCTGCGCGACATCCTGGAGGCGGCTCGATTGGTCGCTGGTTACGTCAAGAACATTTCCGAAGCGGATTTCCGCGCGAACACCGAGAAGCAAGATGCCGTCATTCGCCGCCTCGAAATCATCGGCGAAGCGACCGTGCATCGCAGTGAAACCACCCGGCAGGCCATCCCCGAACTGCCCTTCCGCAAGCTGCGCGGGATGCGAAACATCGTGAGCCGCGACTACGCCAACGTGGATCTCAAGATCGTGTGGGACGTTGCCACCGTTCATGTGCCCGAAGTCTGCGCGGTGCTGGAGAAGTTCTTCGCCTCGCAGCCATCTGGTTGACGGTGCCAGCCTGCTGCCGCGCTTCAAATCTCGACGCTGGAAACTCCCTTCGGCAGATCAAAACACACCACCATCCCCTGCCCGTCCCGAGCCCAGGAGCTAGCGGTCAGTTTGCCAGCACCGGAGACTTCCTTGAGCACTATCTCTCGATCATCGATGCGCACACGAGGCGGTTTGGCGGCGAATCCATCCAGCCGCAGTGTGAACCACGGCGTGGCAAAGGGCGCGCGCAGTTCGACGCGCGTGCCGTTTCGTTTCACCTGCGTCAATTCTTTCGCGGCCCAGTAACGTGATACTTCGCTAAGTTTCATCCAGACCAGGTTGTCGAACCGGGATTTCAATCGACGCACCACTTCCTGGAAGATCTTGAAGCCGCGTTCCTGCCCATTCCAATACATGCCAGTCCAGTGCGCGAGCATGAGGGCCGGTTCGCCGCGATTGATCACGTCGATCATCCTCCCGGCTTGAAGATCGGCGGTGATGAAGGCATCTGTTCCGACGGGTTCTGTGTTGTCCCAGCCGCCGGTCCAATCGCCGGTGCAACCAATGATGCTGACGACGCACCGCGGGTCCGAGCCGTCCAGGCCGCTGGCGTATTCGACGCGTGGTGCGACGCTCTCCGGCCCCTTGTCATACAAGTGGCGGAAGTAATGGGGAACCTCCGCCTTGAACACATCGCGCAGCGCAGCCTGTGAAGCTTGCGCCAGTTGCGGCAGAGCTCGATTGCCGAAACCTCCGGGCGTGGTGATGCCTTCGCAAGGCAGCCCCACATTTTTCAAAATTGTCAGCGCATAAGAGAGGTAATCGGCGATTTCGTCCACGGACCTTCCGGTGGTCCATTCCCAGTTCTCCATGAACTTGAGCGAGAATTCGGGATAGGGATGTCCAGTCTTCGTGTCGATGACTCGAGTATGAGTGATCATCTCGGGATGGATGTCCCAATTCGGCATCATGACGGTCCGGACAAGATCGAGACTGGCCTTGAGTTCCTGTTGCGTCCAGCCGGGGAGCTGGCGGTCGAGTCGTCCGACGCAAGCGGGATAGGGCACGATGCTGTATTTGCCTTTCACTCCCTGGTCGGCGCACCATTCGCCGAACTTGCGCACGAACGCATCTGGGATTTCGACTGGCCACTCGCGCCAGTTGCGGAGGTAGGTCTTGTTCACTCCTTCGTAGGCGGCGTTGAACTGGGGCATGGCGAAGCGGTTCAAGTTCACCAGACATGTCGAGTCGTCGATGATCAGGCCGACGGGCACGCGATTAAGGGGGTTCAGAATCTTGACGCCCTCGCCGGCTGACACCGGACGATCGCCGGCGGATTGCGCCCGCAACCATGGTGATGGTGCGGACGCCGCCAGCCCGGTTCCGGCCGCCGCGATTAGGGAACGTTCCAGAAACTGTCTTCGAGTTGTAATGTTCATTTCATTCTTCCTGATTGTTAGCTGAGTTCCTTTTCGATTGCTGTCCCGGGGTTGCCGCGCTGTGGGGACTGGCGCTGATCTGACGGAGCCCATCCACCACATAAAGGCAGCCGGACACGGCGGTGGAAATTCCAGTGCCCCAAACCAGATATTGCAGCCACGCCGATGGCCAGCGCAGCAAAATCCAAAGCACGGTCGCCATCTGAAGCACGGTGGCAATTTTCCCAATTGGGTGTGGTTGGACGCGGGCACTGTCACAGGTGTAATAGATCACACCAAGTCCAATCAACAACACTAGATCCCGCCCAAAAACCAGGACCGTCAGCCAGAACGGTATCCGGTCCAATTCCGGATGAACATGACGGGTCAGCAGCACTATTCCAGAGACGAGGAGAAGCTTGTCCGCCATCGGGTCGAGGACGGCACCCAATGCGCTTCGTTGATTGAAGCGCCGCGCGATAAATCCATCCACTCCGTCAAGGATCGCCGCCATCGCGAATGTGAGCAGCGCTCCAATCCGGTACCAATCGTTGCCGTTCTCCGCAAAGTAGAGAACCTCCATCACGAAAAGCGGCACCAGCAGCAGGCGGAATATGGTGATCTTGTTGGCAGTTGTCATGAGTGAAGCTTCCGGCAGTCTGAACGCTGAACTCCGCAACGTCAATCACGCGACCATAAGCCTGATCCACGGGTGCGCATCCCGAAGTTGTTGGTGATTTCTCCCTCTCCTTCCTCCGAGGGAGGAGAGGGCCTCCCCGCACTGCCATTGAATTAAGCGCAATCAATTTCAAAACACGGCTTTTTTGACCCGCCTTTGAAAATGATACGATCGGTGAAACGAAGTCCTGCGACGCACGGGCACTGGGCGATTGGGGCGCACGGGCACCGGACTGCCCAGAAAGAGTTT